>DASYTB010000512.1:0-3570 GCA_036002705.1 Verrucomicrobiia bacterium | reverse complement strand
TAAGTTGGGAGGATACCAACAACTGGTCCGGGGAGATGTTTTTCGCGGGCGCTTTCGCAACAGTTTCGAAAAGCCGGAGGCGTTCGAGCCCGGGAAGGTGGAGCGAATCGACTTGCACATTCCGGACATCTGCCATTCCTTCCGGCGCGGGCATCGTGTGATGGTGCAAGTGCAAAGTTCGTGGTTTCCGCTGGTGGACCGCAATCCGCAGAGCTTTGTGGATATCGCCACCGCGAAAGAGGAAGACTTTAAAAAAGCAACGGAGCGGGTTTACCGAAGCGGCTCGGAATCGTCACATCTATCCGTGCTGGTTTTGCTGGAGGGGCCGGGAGAGAAGAAGCAGGACTAAAGGCAAATCGACGAGTGCAAATCCGGCGAGAGATGGTTACCTTCCTAAGGAACTGAATGAACGGGGCGGATGAGAATGCAGAACCGGCGTATCAAACGCGGCGGGCAACGCTGGAGGATTTGCCCGAGTTGAAACGGCTGTGGCAGGAGGAGAATCTGCCAGCGCCGGAGCTGGAAAAAAAATTCACGGAATTCCAGATCGCGCTCGCGCCGAACGGAACGGTGGCCGGCGCGCTGGGACTGCAAATCCAGAAGCAGGAGGGCTTAATCCATAGCGAAGTATTCTCGGACGTTATGAGAGCAGCGGAGATTCGTTCATTGCTTTGGCCGCGCCTTCTGGCGGTGGCGAAGAACAATGGGCTGATCCGGGTTTGGGCACTTCCGACGACCTCATTCTATCGCGAGCAGGGGATGAGGGATATCGATGACGCGACTCGGGCAAAAATGCCGGAGGGATTTGGCAGCCCGAATGCGGATTGGGTGATCCTAAAGCTCAAAGAAGAGAACCACGCGGCGGTTTCGATCGAGAAGGAGTTCGAGGTTTTTGCGCAAGCACAACGGGCGGAAAGCGAACGAGTGATGAGCCAGGCGAAGGCCTTTCGGATTTTGGCTTACGGCTTTTTTATTCTGGTGCTGATGGCTTTGGGAGCGCTGGCGGTGGTTTTTGGGAAGCTGAGGAAAAAGCGGTAGGAGGAGAATTAAGAGTAAGATTAGGATTAAGAAGGCGGGATCGTCTCGCCGCGCCCGTTCTTACTCTTAATCCCTTGGTTCACGCCGCAATCATCCCGTTCTGTCGGGCGTAATTGAAGATGCCGCCGGCGTCCACCACGGGCTTCACATCGCCGAGCGGTTTGAGATGATGAATTTTTCCGCTTTTTTGCACGGTGAGGGTGCCCGCGTTTAGATCGACCGCGACGATGTCGCCGGTCTTGATTTCATCGCAAAGCCGCTCGGTGGCCTCGCAGGGATAAAGTTCGCCGGTGGCAACGCAGTTGCGGAAGAAAATCCGAGCGAAGCTCTCCGCGACGACAACACGCGCGTTGGCCGCGCCCATGGCGATAGGCGCATGTTCGCGCGAGCTGCCGCAACCGAAATTCCGGCCGCCGATGACGATCGGGTATTCGGTGTCCATCTCGCCTTCCTTGACGAAGCGCGTCGGATACAGCGCATCGGGCAGACCGCAAAGAGCGTAGCTGCCGAGCTTCTCGTACTCGTCTTTGATCGTGGGCACGAGGTTCAGATATTGGGCGGGAATGATCTGGTCGGTGTCGATATTATCGCGCACCACATAAACGGGACCTGTAAAAACCGACTGAACCGACTTCATATTGGCCCGTAATTTGTCGGGCTAACGGTCATTTATCAAATAAAAGATTTTTTCCTTTCAACCGACGGCGGAAATGTTTATGTGCTCTTTATCGAACTATAGTTCCCATGAACACGCGTATTTTATTGGCCATTTCACTTTTTCTTGCACCCGCTGCTTTTACGGCTGACTTGCCGTCCGTCCCAGCCGAGTCGATCGCGAAAAAGAAGGAGCTTCTGTTTTCCGACGATTTTCAGAGCGGGGAACCGAATAAACTCTGGCACAAGGTAGTGCCGACCTTCACGTTCGAGAATGGCATGCTCAAGGGCACGCAAACGCGCGACAAAAATATCCCCGCCGCGGACGGCAAGCCCGCGTTGATGGCCCACGCGGCGGTGCATGGACTCGATATTCCGACCAAGGACAGCGTGGTTGAGGTGAGAATTCGCCTGGACGGTGCGACGATGATGGACGTGGAGTTTGATGACCGCAAATACACGGGATCGCATTATGGCCATCTCTGCCGCGCGCAGGTTCGCCTCAATGGGGTGACGATCATTGATGAGCGAGACGGGAATATGCGCAACGACATCTACGAGATGCGAGACCCCTCGCAGAAAGCGGAGCGCGCTAAACTTCTTGTGGGCCGCCAGGTCACTTATCCTGCCCAGCTCGAATCCGGAAAATGGTACAACCTGACGGTTGAAACCGCGGGAGACGCAATGCGCGTCTGCATCGACGGAAAACCCGTCGCGTTCCTGAAATCGTCCGGCATTGGCCACGCCACCAAATCAAAGATTGAATTGGGCGTCGCCGGCAAAGATGGGTTTTTCGACGACATTAAGGTTTGGAATGCCGAACCGGCGCAGCGGCGCGACTAATCTCCGGAGTTGGGCGCAATCTTCCTCGGGAAGCGGGGGCAGGGCGCCGACGAGGTCAATTCGACCATCCCAGCCGCGTAAAAGCTGATTCGACCGAAACTGCCGCATACCCAGACCTCCTGCGCGCCCGCGTCGAAATAGAGCGCCATTTTCTCGCGAATCTCGGCCTCGCTGTTTCTCGGTGAGAGCACTTCCACGCAAATTTCCGGCGCGCTGGTGAAGCAGGCTCGGCCTGCCAGTTCAGTCCAGCGTTCATGCGATGACCAGGCGACATCGGCCGCCTTCACACCATCCGCCGTGGAGATAGGGCACTCGCTAATGGTTCGACCATTCGGCAGAAGCTGGCGCAAAAGATGGCCTACTTCGATTTGGAAATTTCCGTGGTTTGGTGCCGGGGGCGGACTCATGATGATATTGCCGTAGCGATCAGTCTCAATTCGTCCGGGAACTTTGGCTAATTCCGGGTCGTCCAGGATTTCAGCCCACCGACGGAGATTGAACTCAGTCTGCTGCTTTTGCGGCGGTAGTTCGATGGTAATACCCGGCATGGCAGAACCGTAGAGCCTCAGTTATCGATTGGTCAAATACCGGCTTCGGCGAGAAATGATTTCAGTCTGCTGGCAGGAACTTTACGCACACCGGCTTTGGGGCCGAGATTGGGTCACCGATCTCTTGGAGTCTTCCGCTTTGGGGATCGATGTAGAAGACTGCGAGGGAGTCTGAATCCTGGTTGGCGGCGATGAGATATTTTCCGGTGGGATCAATGCCGAAATTGCGCGGTGTTTTTCCTCGAGTGCTTTGGTTTTCCACGTGGGTCAATTTGCCGGAGGCGGAATCAACCGCGAAAACCGCGATACTGTTGTCCCCTCGGTTCGAGCCATAAACGAATTTGCCGGAAGGATGCACCTGCACTTCGGCGGTACTGTTCCCTTTCACCGGGCCGTTGGCGAGTGTTGAGACGGTCTGCAATTCCGTCAACACACCACGATCGGCATCGTAGGAAAGCGCGGTGAGTGTGCTCGCATTTTCATTGAT
>DASYTB010000511.1:0-4835 GCA_036002705.1 Verrucomicrobiia bacterium | reverse complement strand
GCGAATTCTCCATGAACGCGTAGCAGATCATATGGCAAATCCCCATCTGCGCGTCCTCCGCTCGCCCGTAATGCTCCGAATTAATCACGAGGACTTTCTGAGCCAACTGCGCGAGTTTGCCGCGCTTTCCGCCCACCAGCGCGATCGTGTACATGCCGTTGTTCACCGCCCAATCGATCGCTTTGACGAGGTTCGGCGAACTGCCACTGACGCTCAGCGTCATCACGATATCTCCCGGCCGGCCAAAATTCTGAAGCTGTTTTACGAAGACATCCTCATAGCTGTAATCATTCCCCAGAGCGGTGATCCAACTGATATTGTCGTTCAACGAAAGGCAGCGAAACCGGCTGCCCAACTTATCCGAAGCGCCCTTCCCCAGATCCGTGATGAAATGCGATGCGTTCGAAGCGCTGCCGCCATTCCCAAAGACAAAGATTTGCCGGTCCTGCTTCAGAGCCTCCCGAAAAACCCCGATGATATCCGCCACGGCATCCACCGGGATCGAATCCAGCGCCGCCTTCTGCTGGCGAATATAATCTAAAATCCATTCTTTCATGCCGCTGAAAATACCACCCCCGCAGTCCAGCGCTAGAGCGAATGCCAAAAGAAGTTTCCAGAAAGACTGCTCGACACGCCTCGCGTTTAAGATTGAAATTTTTCCTCCGATTTGCCAGATAAAGGTGCGCATGAAAACGAAACCCTTTATCAGCTTCTCCGCGATACTCTTGATCCTGGCCGCTCCCCTCCGGATCCTCGCTGAGGACGCCAGTCTTCCGACGTTGATCGTCGCCCCGCTCACGGCTGACCTTTCTCAAATCCAGGGATGGCAGCCGGCTTTGGGCCAGGGGCTGGCGGAAATGCTCACCACGGAACTGACGAAGATGAACAAATTTCAGGTCCTCGAAAATACACAGCTCGGCGCTTTGGGAGATGAGATCAAACTGGGCGAATCGGGTTTCGTCAGCGCCGCTGAGAAGGTGGATAAGGGCGGGTGGTCGGGCGCGGATTTCCTGTTCAGCGGAAAAGTGACCCGGTTTGGAAACAAAAATTCGCGGATCGATCTGGGAGGGTTTGTGCCGAAAAATTTTGGGAATTTAGGGGTTAAACAAACGATGGCGGATGTGCGGATCGACTGGCGGATCGTTGATGTCGCCAACCGCAAAGTGATCAAGGCCGGCTCGGCCGTCGGTGAGCAGAAAGGTGGGGGATTTGACGTGGGAGTAAATGTCAATGGAAGTGGGGGCAAAATTGGTTTTGATAACCAGGAATTCATGAACAGCGCGCTGGGCCGCGCCACGGTCACCGCGCTCAACGCCATTATGGCCGACGTGACTTTAATCTCCGTCCCTGCTTCAGCTCGACAGAAGAGCAAGGCAGCCGCGGCCGAAAAGGAAGCGGCGGACAAGGCAAGTGCCACCCAGGCCTTGAAAGCCACCGCCGGAAAGGTGCTGGCTGCTCCCACCGCGGAGGTCGTGATCGTTTCACTTGGCAGCCAGCAAGGCTTTAAATCCGGCGACACGCTTAATGTTTTTGAACTCAACGAAGTGAAGGACGATAAAGGGACCGTTGTCTTCTCCGATGAGAAACTCGTCGGTGAAGCCGTGCTGCAAACCGTCCAGCAGGACCGCAGCAAGGCCGCCTACAAAGGTAGCGCGCCGGTGAAAGCGGGCTGGGTGGTCCGCGCGAAGTAACGATTTGGCCGCTCCATTAAAGCGCTTCGCGAAAGAGGCGGCAGGTTTGAGCGACATCTTTGGAATTCAGAATCGCGGAGACGACGCAAATGCCTTGCGCGCCGGCCGCGATCACCTGGCTCACGTTCTCCAAAGTTATTCCGCCGATGGCGAACCAGGGGATTGAAACGTTCCGCGCGGCCCAGCGGACGTATTCGAGCGTCACGGCTTTCGCTCGGGGCTTGGTCCCGGTCGGAAAAACGGGTCCGATGGCCACATAGGATGCCCCGGCGCGGATCGCTCGTTCGGCCTGCTCGGGCGCATGAGTGCTGAGGCCGATCTGAAGGTTGCTGGCGTCTTGCTTTTGCAGCAGTTCGGCAACGTGGTTGTAACCGGCGTCGAAGAAATCCTCCTGGCCAAGGTGGCAGACGTCCGCTCCGACACGCAGCGCGACCTCGAGATGGTCGTTGATAACCAGTCGAACGCCGTGATCGCGAGTGATCGGGAGAATCGATCGCGCCGCCGATTCGATCCGCTCTCGGTCCCAGTCCTTGGCTCGAAGCTGGATGAGATCGGCTCCCCCGGCGCAGAGTTGCCGTGCGATGTCGCCTGGCTCCCGGCCATGGAGATAAGCGGAATCGATGAAGGTGTAAAGGCGGCATGCGGCGAGTGGCGTCATGACGGGGCAGCCTTCTCGTCAATCAATCCTTCCGCCGCGGGCGCCGCCGAGCAACTGTTCGATAAAGTTGGTCGAGTAAACTCCGCGCCGGAAATTAGGGTCCTGCAGAATGGCCTGCTCGAAGGGAATGGTCGTCTTGATGCCCGTGATCATGTACTCACCCAGGGCGCGGCTCATTTTATCCATCGCTTCGCGCCGGTCTTTCCCGTAGGTGATCAATTTGCCGATCATCGAGTCGTAATGCGACGGGATGGTGTAGCCGGCGTAAGCGTGGCTATCGACGCGGACGCCCCGCCCTCCGGGAGCGTAATACATGTCGATTCGGCCTGGGCTGGGCCGAAAATCATCAAAAGGGTCTTCGGCATTGATGCGGCATTCGATCGCATGTCCTTTGAAGCTGACGTCGCTTTGAGAAATTCGAAGTTGCTCGCCCATGGCGATCAGAATCTGCTGCTTAACAATGTCGATCCCGGTCGTTTCTTCGGTGATGGGGTGCTCGACCTGGACGCGCTTGTTCACTTCGAGAAAAAAGAAGTTTCCCTGGTCATCGACAATGAATTCGACGGTACCCGCGTTCGTGTAATGGGCCACTTCGGCGATTTTGATCGCCGCCTTCCCCATTTTCTTGCGCAAGTCCTTGTGCTTGTTCTCGATGAGAGGCGACGGGGTTTCCTCAACGACTTTCTGGTTTCGACGCTGGATTGAGCAATCGCGCTCGCCCAAATGGATGATATTCCCCCGATTGTCGGCCAGGATCTGAAATTCGATATGGTGCGGGTTCTCGATGAATTTCTCGATGTAAACGGCGGAGTTACCGAATGCTTTCTCCGCTTCGCTCCGGGCCGTGTGATAGCCCTTGATCAGCGAAATATCGTTATGCGCGACACGCATCCCGCGGCCGCCACCACCCGCGATGGCTTTGATCATGACCGGATACCCGATCTTCTTCGAAACCGCCAGCGCCTCTTCTTCGTTCTGCACCAAACCTTCGGAACCTGGCGGCACCGGAACCCCTGCCTTCTTCGCCAGTGTCCGGCTCGTCGCCTTATTTTCCAATGAATTCATCGCCCGCGAATTCGGCCCGATGAACCGGATATTGCAGCTTTCGCAGACGTCCGCGAAATGGGCATTCTCCGAAAGAAAACCGTAGCCAGGATGGATCGCATCCACATCGGCGATTTCGGCCGCGCTGATGATCCGGTCAATGCGCAGATAGCTTTCGCTGCTGGGCGACTTGCCCACGCAAATGGCTTCATCCGCCAATTGAACGTGCATGGAATTGGCGTCGGCCTCGGAATAAATAGCCACCGTCCGGATGTTTAACTCCTTGCAGGCCCGGATAATACGAACGGCGATTTCGCCTCGGTTGGCAACCAGGATCTTCTCAAACATGGATGATGAGCCCTTTAGATGGGACGAATCTTGAACAGCGGTTGCCCAAATTCAACCGGTTTCGCGTTTTCCACGAGCATCTGCGTGATCACGCCCCGCAACTCCGCTTTGATCTCGTTCATCACCTTCATCGCTTCAATGATGCAAACGACAGTATCTGGGTGCACGTCGGTCCCTATTTCCACGTAATTCGCGGCTTCTGGCGAAGGCGCGCGATAAAAGGTGCCGACCATGGGCGATTTAATTTCAATTTCGTTCGAGGCGGCATTGGGCGGAGAGGGATTGCCCGAGACGATCTGAGTGGGGACGGGTGTCCCGGCCGGCAAGTACATCGCCATGCCGGCGGCGTCATCCAAAGGCGGGTGCGAGCCGCCATTGGCCGAGCGCTTCAGCCGGATTTTGAATTCCTGTTTTTCCAATTCGAACTCAGAGATTGAGTTCTTCTTCATCAGGTCAACGATGGCCTTGATGTCCTTCAGGTCCATTTCATCCTCCGCGTGAGAAGCGCGCCGACCGTCTCGTTAATATGCAGGCTCATTAAGCAAAAAAGCAGCGCCGAAATTCGACTCTGCTCAGTCACAAACCGAATGTGGGGGGAGACTTTAAGGAAAATGGGGGGTTCCGTCAAGAACTCTATTCTTCCGAGTAACAAAAACCATCTAAGAATCTCAGGAAAACGGGATCAAAATTGATTCTCTATCGTTAACGGAGTTGAAATGGATGATTCCACACCCTTGTTTCTCCCCAGAGTAACCCAAAGAATAAAAAGACCGGCCACGCCGAGGCTGGAATGTACAATCCGAACTCAATAAAAGCTTGCAGGCACCACCCAAATAGGCCAGCCCAGAGCAAAAACGAAAACCATCCGTTTTGAATACTTTTACGATAAAGTAATACCAATGAACCCACAATAAAGGCCGAAAAGGCAATGCATCCGATAATTCCAGAGTCGGTCGCTTGTTCCAAATAATCGTTGTGCGTCAACCTGGCCATTTCCGCTTCCGGCGCTTTTAGCCGTTTATAGGGAATAGAGAAAGTCCCGGGACCGCTCCCCAAAACCGGATGGCTCTTCACATTTTGAAGTGCCGCCTTCC
>DASYTB010000510.1:0-3747 GCA_036002705.1 Verrucomicrobiia bacterium | reverse complement strand
GTGAGCCATTTTTGATAAAGGTCATCCTGAAGGGGAGAGAGACTCGGGTACAAGTCGTTCATCACTTCATAAGCGGCCCCAACAGCCGCCGCCTCCGCGGAGGTTTCAACAAACGCGGGCTCCAGATATTTGTAGGGTTGATGGGTCCGCAACACGGAATTGACCGCGTCGTAAACCGCCGTGTGCAGAATGGCCAAATTACGTGGCGCCAGGGTTGGACTGCTGTTATCCGCCCGGATGGCATCAAGCATTGCCTCATTCCAATCAAGCACAACATTGGAGGGATCTGCGAGCAGGGAAACGCCGAGTGCAAACAAACAACAAAAGTTCAGAGCGCTGTTTTTCATACCTCTGTTTGGCGCGTTATGACGGAGCCATCTTTCTACTCACCTGGGGTTAAAACGAGTTCCGCGAATTCCACCTTTCCATGATCTCCCTGGATTATGATCGGTCCGGGCCTGGCTTCGTCGCTGTCGAGCGCACCGCCGGTAATTCCGGGAATCGCCTGGCGTTCGATGATTGGTTCGCCGTTGAGGACGACCGTTACAATGCGACCGACAAGCGTGATTTCCAGGGTCTGCCATTCGCCCGCTTTTTTCGCGGTATTTACGCGTGGCGTGAGGAAACCATAGATGCCGCCGATGAGATGGCTCTCCGGCTCGAGCCCATAATTATCCTCGATCTGCACTTCGTACCGTCCGCGCAGATAAATGCCACTGTTGCTGCCCGCTGGATAACGAAAGCGCGCTCGTAATTTGAAGTCCGTGAATCGGCCCTCTGTGATGAGATCGTTGCCCGGTTTCGCGTTCACCAGTGATTTGTTTTCTACCTGCCAGCCGTTCGGCGTATTCGGATGGCGCGGTTTCCAACCACTTAAATCCGTCCCGTTGAAGAGGGCGAGCGGCTTGCCCCAGTTGGGCTCAGGCCCGCGGACGAGTAGCGGTGCGCGATGGCCTTCTAACTGAACTGGTTTGCCCTGTTCATTCGTCGTTTCGCCCTTGAGCATATCGCCCTGCACCGTGGCTTCGACCGCTACGTCGTTCGTGCGATGTTCCCACTGCGGCGGCACCACAAAGCGAAAATGACCGGTGCCCTGGTCAAAATCAATTTTCGCGACGGGGCGCGCGCTTCCGAACTGGCCGACATACGAACCGACCAATGTCCGATAACCTGAAAGCTTCACCTCGATCCAAGAGGGATAGGTCTGATTTCCGTCATGCACATTCAGGTCCCAACGTCCAACGAGCGATGGATCGCTGATCATGGTGAACGGGTTTTGGTTGGCGGCCCAGAGCGACAGAGCGCTCCGGAGCAGCCATACACCGGCAACTTTCTGAATTCGCATAAAGTTGAGTAGTATTTCTGAAAGTAAAACACCCGCCCGACGCCCGCCAGCTTTTTGGCGTGAATGGAGCCGGCGAGAATTAATTCCCGCCTACACTCCCAAATCCGGACGCAGCCTCAGAAAAACCGCTTCACGCAGGAGGCCGTCGGGCGTGGTCGAGGCGAATTCCACTTCGCAAATCAGTTTTGGTTGGATCCAGATGGACCGCGCTTCATCGAGGGGTTTTTCCTTGATGGGACGTTTGGCGGTCGAGACTTTCTTGAGTTCGCCCGTCACAGCGCGGAGGGAGTCATCATCGAATCCGGAGCCGACTTTGCCCACGTACTTAAGCTCGCCGTCGTTTTTCTGGGCGAGATGGAGCGCACCGAAGCTAGCTTTGCGGTCGCCCTGGCCCTGAGTGTAGCCGATGATGATGCATTCGGCGGTTTGGCGCGTTTTGATTTTCAGCCAGGAATCGCCGCGCTTCCCGGGCTGATAAGGACTCTGGCGGTGTTTGGCCAGGATGCCTTCCAGTTTCATCGCTTTTACGGCCTCGAAGAAAGCAACGCCGTCTTCCACGGCTTCACTCACGCGATAGGGGGTGCCCGTTCTGATGGCATCGTGCAGCCATTCACGGCGGCGGGTAAGCGGTTCGTTAGTGATGGCGCGGCCATCGAGATAAAGACAATCGAAGAGGTAACAAAAGGCTGTGAATTTATTCCGCGCACGCTCGATCGCTCCTTCGCCCCGCTGCTGCATGCGGTGGATCACGTTCCTGAAGTTTGGCCGTCCGTCGGCTTCGAGACAGACAATCTCGCCATCGAACACTCCGGAGGTGGCCCGAAACGCCTGCTCAGGGAGGAGCAGTTCGGGAAATTGTTTGGTCACGTCCAGTCCGTTTCGCCCGCGAATTGTCAATTGCCCTTCATCGAGAGAAATCAGGGCGCGAATCCCGTCCCATTTGACCTCGAAGAGATAATCCTCGGAAGCAGGCGGCTTTTCAGCCGGGCGGGCGAGCATTGGCTCGATGGGAGAGCGAAGCCAGTCGATTTGCGGATTGTCCACACGCTCGAGCAGCCATTGGTTTTCCTTGGTGCGATGGATGCGGTACTCGCCGTTGAGTTCGCGCGACTGCAAGCGAAAATAGAAGCCCTCGGGCTTTTCTTTCGTGACCTGATAACCGCCCTGCGCGAATTTCCACATCATCCCGCCGCCATATTCGCCTTTGGGAATCGCTCCTTCGAAGTTCACATATTCGAGCGGGTGGTCCTCGACATTGACGGCGAGTCGCATGATGCCGGGCCGCGGCGGAAGTCCTTTAGGCACGGCCCACGATTTAAGGATTCCCTTCTGCTCGAGGCGCAAATCGTAATGGAGACGCGAGGCGTGATGACGGTGAACAACAAAAGCATTCCCTTTTCCCACCGTGACGACGGGTGGCGGTTCCGAGGTTTTGCCGAAGGTTCGTTTGCGAGAGTATTCATTCAGTTCCCCGACGGCCGCGTTCCGACCTTGGAATTGATCGAGCTGTTCCGGCGTTTTGTACGTGCGCGCGGGTTTTAGAACTCTTTTCGAAACAGACGCGTTTTTCCTTTCCGTATGAACGGGCGTGGTGTAGGCCCCAATTGCCTCCCACGGATCCCCGTTTTCGATCACTCGTTGCGGAACTGTCTGAAGATTGAAGAGTTTCGGCGTATCGAGTGTTTCCAATTCTTCCCATTGGAGAGGCGTGGAGACCGGCGCGCCGGGCAGTCCGCGGGCGCTGTAAGCTGCGACGATGGTTTGGGATGAACGGTTGCGGTAGATGTCGAGCAGCACCTTGCCTTTTCGAAGCTCCTTTTTGATCTGCAAAGTTAATGTTGAAGGCCGTGCCTCCACAAAAGGCTGCGCCAGCGCCTTCGCGGTCTCGAATGCTTTGTCGAATCCCCATTTCGGCTCGATCGGCGTCAAGACGTGGAGACCTTTTCGCCCGGTGGTTTTAACGAAGGCATGATACCCGAAGCTTTCCAGGTGTTCCTTGAATTCAAGCGCGAGTTCCGCGACCTGAGGGAATTTGAAATTCTCGGGCGGATCGAAATCATAGACAATATAGTCGGCTTTATCGAAATGGGGCGCGCGGCAATGCATCTGGTGCAATTCAATGCAGGCGAGGTTTGCCAGCCAGACGAGCGTGGCTTCTTCCGTTGCCATCATGTAGTCCTTTTGCTCCTGCCCGAGAACCACATGCTCAATCCAGTCGGGCGCCCATTTGGGACGGTCCTTTTGGAAAAAAGATTCACCATTGATTCCTTCCGGATAACGGACCAGCGACAGAGGCCGCCGTTTCAGGTGGGCCAAAATCGTCGGCGCCAGCTTAAAATAGTACTCGATCAACTGCGCCTTAACGATCTGGTCCTCTGGGTAAAGAACCTTATCGAGGTTTG
>DASYTB010000509.1:0-8944 GCA_036002705.1 Verrucomicrobiia bacterium | reverse complement strand
AGTGGATATTATCAAGTGGGACCGGGACGTTAAGGTCTATGTCGCGAACGCGCTCGCGCCCGCCAAGCTGAGACAGTTCGAGGTGGATGAGGCCAGTCATCGCATCAAGGTTTTGGTCGCCCCGGACCAGTTGTCCTTGGCCATTGGGAAGCGCGGTCAAAACGCGCGACTCACTTCCAAGCTGACCGGCTGGCATGTGGATATCGAGCCGGAAGAAGTGGCCCAGATGGGCTTCGAGCAGAAGGTGGCGCAGGCGGTCGCTGCCATTGCGGCGATTCCGGGCGTTACCCGGGAACAGGCGGATATCCTGGTGCATCGCGGCTTCTTGAGCCTGGAAGATTTATTGCAGGCCGAATACAACGATTTAGCGGATATACCGGAGATTGCCGGCCAGGCCGGAGCCCTGATTGAAGCGGTCCGCACCGAGGCGGCGAAACGAAATCCCGGAAAGTAGAAGCAGGCAGCTTTCACTTTTAAGGGATTCCCCCTTGCGCACTCGATACCCAGCACCTATATTCTGCGCTCATTTTTTACAGAGAAAGATATGCGACGACCAAAGGGAATTAAGACAAAGAAGTCCGTGAAGAAGCGCTTTAAGATCACGGCGACCGGAAAGGTCATGCGGTCGCGCGCGGGCAAACGTCACTTGCTTTCCACGAAAAGCCCGAAACGACGCCGTTCTCTGGGCACGTCGAAGCTCGTTGATCCTACAGACGCTTACCGCATCAAGCAGAACCTTCCCTTCAGCCATTAATTTTAGATTTTATGCGCGCAACAAACGCTCCCGCTTCACGCAAACGCCGTATCCGGACGATCAAAGCCGCGAAGGGCTTCCGGATGCGCCGCTCGAAACTCTACCGCTATGCTGCCGATGCGTTGGATCATGGCCGGGCTTACGCTTATCGTGATCGCAAGACCAAAAAGCGCAACTATCGCGCGCTTTGGCAAATCCGCATCAATGCCGCCGCTCGTGCCGCTGGAATTACTTACAGCCGTTTTATCGAGGGCATGAAGGCCGCCAAAATCGATCTGGACCGCAAAGTTCTGGCTGATATCGCCGCAACGGACAGCACCGCCTTTGGCGAATTGGTGCGTCTCGCCCAGGATGCGTTGAAGAGCAAGCAAGCCAAAGCGGCTTAACTCGCCGCATCCAATCGGATTTCTGACGCGGGCGACCAGCTTAATGGCCGCCCGTTTTATTTTCGGGAATAGTTGCTATGTCACTTCTTCAGGAAATTGAGCCGCTTAAGACCGACGCCCTCGCGGAGCTTTCAGCGGCATCGGATCTGCCCGCCCTCGACCAGGCTCGCATTAGGTTTCTCGGTTCGCACGGCAGCTTCACCGCTCTCTTGAAACAGCTCGGGACTCTGTCCAGGGAAGAACGTCCCGCGGCGGGTAAGCTCATCAACGAAGCCAAGGCGAAGATCGAAGAAGCGCTTACGCATCGCCGTTCTGAACTGGAATTAAAGGCTGCTCTGCCCAAAGAACCGACCGATTTCAGCCTGCCTGGTCGCCGGCCGGTCATTGGAAAGCTTCATCCGCTCACGCAAGTCACTGATGACATTGTGCGCAGCTTTCGGAAGATCGGTTTCGCGGTCGCGGACGGCCCCGAAATCGAGGACGAATACCATTGCTTCGACGCGCTGAACACACCGGCGGACCATCCCGCGCGCGATACGCAGGATACCTTTTACCTTCAAACTGAACACCGCTGGCTCCTGCGCACGCACACTTCCTCTGTGCAGATTCGTGTGATGGAGAAGCAGCAGCCGCCCATTCGCATCATTGTCCCCGGGCGCGTTTACCGCCGCGACAACGCGGACGCCACTCACAATCCGACCTTCCAACAGATCGAAGGACTCTACGTGGACAAAGGCGTGACCGTCGGTGATCTCAAAGGCACGGTCGAATTCGTCTTCCAGGAACTTCTCGGCAGCGAGGTGAAGCTGCGTTTTCGCCCGCATTATTTCTCCTACACCGAACCCAGTTTCGAAATCGATTTCAGCAGCCCGATGGTGCGCAAGATGGGGAAGGAATGGCTGGAAATCGCCGGTTGCGGAATGGTTCATCCGAAAGTCTTCGAAAACGTCGGCTACGATCCGGAAATCTGGTCCGGTTGGGCCTTCGGCTTCGGGATCGAGCGCATCGCCATGATCCGCTACGAGATCAACGACATTCGGCTTTTCTATCAGAATGATCTGCGGTTCTTAACTCAGTTTTGAGTTTTTGAGCCTGAGAAAACGGTTGTGTACAGCCGCGAGGCGCTCTCGAACTCTTCCGTAAATCGCTTCGGCGAGATCAAAGCGATCGAAATGCTTAAGGATGTAATCGCAAACCGATGCGAGTTCTGATGCGACGACTCGCAACTCTTCTTGTTCTGAATTAAGACGAAACTCGAGAATCGACGTGAAACAGTTAATCATATCGCTGTCTTCCGCCGAAGCTTCGCTTTGAATATAGCCAATAGCGGCTTGGACATAATACCGAAACGCCACTGGCCCCATCCACATGAGATCCTCTTGATAGCACAACGAGTTATCGCGAAAAAGCGCCTCGGCCTCTTCCAGAGTTTTGCCAAGAAAGTGCCTTTCGGCTACGGCTCCGTCGAGATTTTCGGGAATTGGATTTATTTCTTTGGCTGTCGGAAGAGACATGCGACTACCATTGTGCCTGCAGCCGCAACATTCTTGTTAGAACCCTTGAGATTTCGGTCATTTTGGATTCAGGAAAGGAACCGATTCGCTTTAAAATCCTGGCGTTATCGACGCCAGCTATCCCAATCACATTCACAACGGAGTTTTCTTTGAGCCACGGCGGTTTCGGAAAAAGCGACCCCGCATTCGCCGCCCGAATTTCCGTCGTCATGAGCGCGACGACCGACATATTCCGTGTCGAGTCGGGGCTTGGAATCGAAAGAACGACGCAGGGACGGACATTCGAGGTCATGCCAAGATCGACGATCACAACATCGCCCCGCTCACGGCTTATCATAGTCGATCTCGGGAGCTGGCCCGAGTTTTTCCCGCGTATCAGCGATAATCTCCTCCATTCTAGCAGCGAGAGGAAGGGAGCGGAGGCCGCACGTGATAGTATCTCGGAAGGTATCCGCGAGAGTCTTCTTGCGCCGTCGCGCTTCGTTCTCGACGCGATCAAATAACTCTCGTTCGAGGTGGATCGTGTAGGCGACAGCTTTCACGGGAATAATGTGGTTAGAGAATCAGAGCTTATCCACCTCGTTTTTCAACACTTCCGCTTCCTGGCGGAGCAATTCCAATCCTTTTGCTTGAGGCCCTCCGCTGGGCCGCGCTATGAATCTCCGGAATGAACAGGCCCTTTGTTCTCGGCGTCGATTTCGGAACGCTCTCGGCCCGTACGGTGCTGATCGATTCCAGGAACGGCCGCGAGTTGGCTTCGGCTGTGTCGATGTATTCCGACGGGATCCTTTCCGAGACATTGCCCGGGGCAAAAGGGCGTCTCAAACCTCACTCGGCATTTCAAAATCCGGCGGATTATCTGGATGCGCTGGAACGAACCATTCCCGCGGTTCTGCGCCGGGCTAAAATTCGTGCGGAACAGATTGGCGCGATTGGAACGGATTTCACCTCGTGCACCGTTCTGCCAGTTAAGTCGGAGGGGACGCCGCTCTGTTTTGATCGTCGTTTTGCCAAAAATCCGCACGCGTGGGTGAAGCTCTGGAAGCACCACGCAACTCAGCCGGAAGCGGACGCGATCAACGAACTGGGCCGCCGCCGGAGTGAAGAATTTATTCGCGCGTATGGAGGTAAGTATTCAAGTGAATGGTTCTTTTCGAAAGTGCTGGAAACGGTTCGCGAATCTCCCGAACTTTACGAAGCGGCGGATTTTTTCATCGAGGCCGGAGACTGGATCGTGTGGCAATTGTGCGGACGGCAGACCCGCAATGTCTCTGCCGCCGGATTTAAGGCCATGCGAGTATACCCGGAGCGGGAATCGTGGGGCTATCCCGGGGCTGATTTCTTCGGCGAATTGCATCCCGCCCTGCGAAATGTCGTTTCCGAAAAACTGGGCGGTACGGTGCTGCAGATAGGCTCGCTCGCCGGCGCGTTGACCGACGAAATGGCGCACCGCCTGAAGCTGGTGCCGGGCATTCCCATCGCGGCGGGAAACATCGATGCCCATGCTGGAGTTCCGGCTTGCGCGGTCACGGAGCCGGGAACGCTGGTCATGATCATGGGCACATCGACCTGTCACCTGTTGATCGCAAAGAATCGCGGCGATGTGGAAGGAATTTGCGGAGTTGTTCAAGATGGCGTTGTGCCGGGTTACTGGGGCTACGAAGCGGGCCAGGCTGGCGTTGGCGATCTCTTTGCCTGGTACGTCGATCATTGTGCCCCGGCGGCGGTCACGAGTGAGGCGAAGTCCCGAGGACTTTCTGCACACGAACTTCTCGCAGAGCGCGCGGAAAAACTCAAGCCAGGGGAGAGCGGGTTGCTGGCTCTGGATTGGTGGAACGGCAACCGGTCGATTCTGATGGACGCCGATCTCACCGGGTTAATTCTTGGCCTCACCATCCATACCCGGCCACATGAGATTTACCGCGCCCTCATTGAAGCCACGGCTTTTGGAACGCGTAAGATCATTGAAGCATTCACCTCGCGCGACGTCCTGATCAACGGGATCACCGCCAGTGGGGGGCTTGCTCAGAAGAATCCGGTGCTGATGCAAATCTACGCGGACGTTTTGCGGAGGCCGATTGCCGTCGCTGCCGCGGAACAAACGAGCGCGTTGGGAGCGGCGATGTGGGGTGCCGTCGCGGCGGGATTGCATTCCGATATTCACGCCGCCGCAAAGAAAATGGTCCGGGTGCCACGAAAAAAGTATTATCCCGCAAAAAGCGCCGGACCGATCTATGACCGGCTTTACGCCGAATATTCGCGGCTGCACGACCAGTTTGGCCGGGACGCCGGGAGTTCGATGTACCAGGTCCGATCTTTGCAGAAGGAGGTGGCCGCATGATCGAAATCCGACCCGCGCGCCGGGAAGATTGCCCGGGCATTCTCGAAATCTATAACGACGCGGTCCTCACCACGACCGCGACTTACGATTACGAACCCCGCACGCTGGAGCAACGCCAGAGTTGGTTTGATGAACATCAGCGGATCGATTTTCCGATCTTCGTTGCGGTGAACGGGATTCAACGCATCGTCGGTTGGAGCGCTTTGAACCGCTATCACGACCGAATGGGCTATCGTTTCACGACGGAAAACTCGATCTACATCGCCGCCGATTTTCGCGGGCAAGGCATCGGCAAAAAGCTCCTGGCCCCATTGATCGACTCCGCGAAGCGTCTCGGTTTGCGGGCGATTATCGCGGCGATTGACGGTGAAAACGAAGCAAGTGTGCGTTTACACGCTGGTTTTGGCTTTGAAAGCGTCGGCCACTTCAAGAAAGTCGGCTATAAATTCAACCGCTGGCTCGATGTGGTCTATATGGAACTGCTCTTGCCAGAGCCCGGGAATCTTCGGTAGGGATTAGAAACTCCCGCTGGGTTCAACGCGGTCAGCAGTCTTGGAGGCTTCATGAGGGTCTCGATTCGCTCGGCTTAAAATTAGCGAGCGAATCGTCCAAAGGATCATAGCGGTGATGGCGATCTCAACGGAAACCAGTTGCGAGAATGTCAGGCTCCAGCCGAAAGCCTTGTTGTCCGCGCGCAGATATTCTGTCCCAAAACGAATGGCCGCGTATCCAAGCAGCAGGGCCAAAGCCGTGTCGCCCGGATTGTTCCGGCGAATTCGAAAGTGCAGGAAAGCGGCCAGCAGCGCGGCCGCGGCGGCTTCGTACAACTGGACTGGATGAACCGGCAGGGAGGCCTCGTCACTTTTGGAAATCAGCCCGTATTTCACATGCTGTTTGAACGTGTCGCTGCCCGCCGGAAAGCGGACCGCGAATGGCCAACTGCCTCCAGAGACGGCCGGGAGCGTGTAGATCTGCGCCATGACCCTGGCGTCTGAAATGTTGTGAAGCCGCGCTGAATCCACGCACAAGTCCCCCCAACAGCATCCGGCAAGGAAACAGCCGACACGGCCAAAAGCCAACCCCAGGGCCACACTGGGAGCAACGCAATCGCAAAGTGAAATGAGGTTAATCCGCCGCGATAGCGCGTAGGCGAGGACCGAGGAAGCGCCGAACAGAAATCCGCCATAGAAAACCAGGCCGTCCCCCTCCCAGAACTTGAGCGCCGCAACGAAACCCACCTTTGCGTAGAAAAGCCGGGCAAAGAATCTCGCCCCAAAAAGAGAAGCAAGAGGCAGGATCAAAATTATATTATCAAGATGTTTGGGATCGATCTTAAACAGGCGAGTGCGCCGCCGCGCCAGAGCCCAGCCAAAGAAAAACCCGAACAAAAGGAGAACGGGGTAGGAGCTGATATGCGGGTACAGCAATAGGGCCGGTTTCATTAACCCATTCTCCCCGATTCTCCTCCAAAACGAGCAAGAACCCCCCTCCACAATGAAACCGGCCCCAAAAACCTCTCCATTCGGCCTTGCAGGAATTTTATCCGACTAACAAATTGCACATAGCCGGAGGAACCTCCGAATGGAGAGTCAGAAATCATCCGCCCCGCCGCCCATTCAGTTTCACCTGACGAGCATTCGCAGGGCATCGGCGTCGCTTAGGCATCCGCCGAACATTTGCAACTGGCGTCTTTCGCATTAGGCGTGAATGACGGGTTCAGGACAGCGAAACCAATTCCAACGGCTAGAGCGATTTTTAATAGGATTAACATATTCTTGGTTTTTTAGTTTGTCCGAAGCCCGTCCATCAACTTCAAGCTTCGAACTGATTTACAGGCCGCAGTAAACTCGATTACGACGGCGCCTTAAAGCAGGGATGCTCGTTAAAGTTGCGTAACGGGAACCCTCAGGCGGGTGTAGGGGTTTTACTTAGTACCTGCCGTCGCTTTTAAAGCTGTCCTAATTCTCATTCTTATTCCCGGTGCGCTCGGTTTCGCAAGTGTGTCAGCGGGCATTTTTGCGCTGAATCAGACGCTTCTGGTTGTCCAACAACCAATTGCGGACGCGTCTTGACCCTTGCCCCATGAGTTGGTCCGGACGCGAAAACATCATAGCACGGCCATTGCTAAGAACCCTTCGAACGTATGAACAGCGATATGAAAATGATAAAATCTGCTCTCTTGGGAACGGCTCTTTTGACTTTGGCAACCACCATTGCTTCGGCGGCGGACAACAGGAGTTACGTGGCGGGCCACTTCATCTTGAACCTCGACTCCGCAAATACCGGGTTGCTCAACACGGTTTCAGGCGGTGGTGTTTCGGCCGACGTCCTGCAGGAACAGGACGGGACGACTTATTTCGCAAAGAAGCACATCGGACAACCCAAATACGAGGACTTCAGCATGGACGTGGGCTTTGGCATGTCCAAGCCGTTCTATGATTGGATCAGCGATGCCTTCGACGGGAAGGCCACGCGGAAAAACGGCGCGATCATTATGGCAGATTACAATTTTGCGGAGCTGCAGCGGGCAACCTTTCAAAATGCCTTGATCGGCGAGGTGACAATTCCTGCCTGCGACGGTTCCGCTAAGGACGCGGCTTACCTGACCGTCAAGTTCTTGCCTGAACTCACGAAGTGGGTCCCGAGTAATGGGACCAAGACCACTTCGGCTCTGGGCAATGCGAAACAGAAGCTCTGGGTTCCTTCAAATTTTCGGCTGGAGATTCCTGGCCTGGACTGCACCCGCGTCTCGAAGATCGAGGCCATTACCGTGAAGCAAAAGATCGTCGAGAATTCGGTCGGCCAGGCGCGCAATTATCAGATCGAGCCGACTAGTCTGGAGTTCCCCAATCTGGTGATTACTCTGTCGACGGCAAGCGCCAGCGCGTGGACGGCCTGGAGTGATGATTTCATCGTCGCCGGAAAGAACACCTTCGATTTCGAGAAAAAGGGAACCCTCACTCTCCTCTCACCCGATCTAAAGGAGGAGTTAGCCCGTGTCTCGCTTTTTGGCCTGGGCATCTCCCGTCTCACCCGGTCTCTCGCAACCGGCGTGCCGACAATCACGGTCGAACTCTACGTCGAACGAATGGAAATCGACTTCATGGCCCAGTTTGAAAAGAACTAGACTCTCGGGTTGCGTTGCGTCTAAAGGCAGACCGGCATCGAAAGGTGCCGGTCTTTTTCCAGTTTGTTTTCCAACTGCGCAGACATAATGTATCGGTTCCCAAAAAGATCACTTCTGCAACGCATCGTAACTTCACGAAACTCACGAAACGCGCCATTCGCGAAAAGGTTTGACTGAACGGAATCAAATTGAATGATTCGCGCCATGTTACGACGCGATTCTATTCGTACTTGGGGTTCGGTTGCTTCACTTCTCCTTTCCGCGCTCTGGAGCTGCGCTGATGTCCGGGTTCCACATGTTTTTTCGGACAATATGGTGCTCCAACGCGACCAACCAATCGCGGTCTGGGGCTCGGCCGGCGAGGGCGAGGAAATAACGGTGCGGCTAAATAATTCGGAAGCCAAAACGGAAGCCAGGAACGGTAAATGGAAGGTTAACCTGCCGAAGCAGAAGGCAGGCGGGCCGCATGAACTGATCGTTCGCGGCAAGAACGAGCTGCGCTTCCAAAATGTGCTGGTGGGAGAGGTCTGGATCTGCAGCGGCCAATCGAACATGGAATGGCCGTTGCGCGCCGCCTTTGAAGCGGAGCAGGCGATCGAACATTCGGAGAATCCGAAAATTCGCCTGCTGACCGTGCCGAAGCTCAAAGCCAATCAGCCCGTCGATGACATTGCGGGCAGTTGGACGGAATGCAGTGCTTCGACCGTGTCGAACTTCTCGGCCGTTGCTTACTATTTCGGACGCGATCTCCAAAAGGCCCTGAATGTGCCGATCGGATTGATCCATACCTCATGGGGCGGTTCCCCGGCGGAAGTCTGGATG
>DASYTB010000508.1:0-5998 GCA_036002705.1 Verrucomicrobiia bacterium | reverse complement strand
ACATGAAGAAGGCGGCGGCGGAGACAATTTCAGCGCCACCTATAAGCTCGATACCGACCCGGATCCCGCCGACGGCACCCCGACCATCATGACCGGCCCGGTAATTGGCCAGAACATTCCTCAAATTATGGGGATCAATGGTGTGACAGCGCGATTCGATAGATTTGCCTTCAATGTCGCGGACGTAGGGCCATCCATCCTGAACCCCAGCACTGTTAAACTGTTTATCGATGGGCAACCTGCTGCTTTGACCGCCGGGGTGAAAAATACGAATGGCCTCAGCCCCTTCAGCTATGTCTATCCGACGCCGCTCGCTCAGGGGTCCGCGCATTCCTATTCCATCCAGGCGGCCGACAGCACGGGCCAGGCGCTCACGATCAACTCGCTCTATAACATTCCATTCCAGATTTTCCCGAAAACCAATCTGAATGGTCCGAATCCGGTCGATAAGGCATGGGCAGTTCGCTTTATTTGGGGCATCATGGATACCAATGGAGCTATTGTGGCAAACGCTGACCTAAACAGCGCTCTAAGAGCGGCGGCCAGCGTCGGCACGCCGGCTTTCCTTGGGCAGTCTTATGACACGACGAATCAGGTCATCAACTGGGCTGGTGGAGGCATATTTGGTAACAACATTCCTTATCCGGACGCCGTCACCGGCGATGCCGCCTGGACGGGAGATAACTTCATTGGCGTGCACATCGGCCACCTGGTGGTTCCGGAGGAAGCCGATTACACCTTTGGCTTCCACTCCGATGACGGCGCCGCGGTTCGCATTATCGGTGGACAGGCGATCTCGGCGAGCGGTTCGGGCTTTGTCGATCCCGTTGATCCACAAACGGTCCTAGAGCCGGCGCCGACCGGTGACAGCAATACGCGGGGTGTTTACCACTTGAAAAAGGGTGTCTATCGCATCGAGTTTATTTGGTATGAGAATGGCGGAGGCGACAATGCCGAACTCTACGCCACCAAAGGCGCGTTCGTAAACGACGCTGATACATCGAATTGGCGTTTGGTCGGTGATCCAACTCCTTCCGAAACGCTGACGCTCCTTGGCGTTGATACGAACGGCTGGACTGTAATCTCCTCCGATCCTAACGGCGCTACCCAACTCAACAGCTTTGCGGATGCCGATGCCGCGCTGGCGGCGACGGGTGGCGGCGCGAAGCAGTACGACGTTCTCAATGTGGGCGATCCGGACACGAACGCGGGTGTTCTGGCTTTTCCGAAGAACACCTCCGCGGATGACAACGACTATGCGTTGAAAGCCACGGCCACACTTGTTGTTCCGGCTGACGGAAAATACTTGATCGGGTTCGATACGGATGACGGCGGTCGGGTTCAGGTTGTGGGCCAGACCTTCGAGGGAATTGTTGAGAACCTGACCGGTATGAGCGTCCTTGCCGGTGACAGCGTAGTTTGCGACTTCGAGACGGGCGACAGCGGGACCACAGCCACGATTACCCTTAAGAAGGGCAATTACCAAATCGTCGCTGGCGAATTCGAACGCGGCGGGGGCTCGTTTCTGCGAGTCTCCGGCGCCTCGGTTCCTGTTAACAACGTGAACGCCAACCAGATTCCCGCGCTCGCCAAAGGCGCGGCGGGAACCTCGTTTAGCACTATTCAAGGCCTTCAGTTGACGAGTGCCGCGACGGGTGTCGATAATGGAGGTGACAAGCCGGCGCTCACGATCAAGGCTGTCACGGGTGGCTTGTCCATCAGTTGGACTCCGGCGGGTGGAAAACTGCAATCGACCACCGCTCTAACGGGTGCGACAACAACCTGGACCGATGCCGGCACTGCAAATCCCTCGACCGTCACCATTAGTGGTGCGGCGAAATTCTACCGGGTTGCACAATAACTGGACTTAATAATTAATAACGAGAAGGCCGGACCTCCTGTCCGGCCTTTTCTTTTATGCGCCCGGCAGGCGCACTTTCTTTTGGGATCAAGTCCTATGCAGGCCCGGCAAAGGGGAACGGCTACACAGACGCGCGTAAGTAAAGGGATATCAGATCATAGAAAAGGGCAGCCCCCGTTAGCTATTGTCAGCCTTTTGGCCATCTTGATACTGCCACACCGCGGAGCGCGGACATTTTTGTCCGCAAGTCCAGATGGAGAGCCTGCGCTTCCGGACATCGATCAAGGATTTCCGCGTGAAATCTGTAAAATTCCGCACCCGTGTGGATACCGACGGACAAAAATGTCCGCGCTCCACCGGCCCCGTAACTTTTTCGTAACAATTTTCAGTGACGGCGTGTAAGTGACTCGATCTAATGATCCGAGTAGCTGACGAATTCTCATGAAATCGATATTTGCGTTATTGCTCTGCGCCATTCTGGCCCCGGTCGCGCTTCGTGGCGCGGAAAAACCCTCGGCGCTCGATCTGGTGGGCAAATGGCGGGGCGCGGTCGAATTTGGGAAATTCAAGTTCAACTTGCGGCTCAACGTGACGAAGACCGACGCGGGCCGTCTTGCCGTGAACCTCGAGATCCCCGAGCAGGGAGTGAAGGACATGCCGGTGGCGGCGCTTTTGTTTAATAATCCGGATGTTCGCCTCGAAATCGATCAGATTGGGACGGCCTACAACGGCAAACTGAGCGAGGATCGCAACGAGATTTCCGGCGAGTTCGAAGAGGGGCCCGGCGGACGCGCCATTCATGTCGTCTTTAAGCGTTCTACCGAACCCGATGCGCCCGAGCCGGAAAAGGTCTTCACCTTCGCCAAGGGCGAGGCGACGGATATTCGCGGCTATTGGAAAGGATTTATCGAGCCAATGCCGGGAATGAAGCTCACTATGGGCCTCAATATTGGCCGCATTCCCGACGGCACGTTCCGCGCCTCTCTCGATATGCCCGACCAGGGCGCAAAAGATATCCCCGCCACCTCGGTCAGCGCGACCAACAAGACGGCCAAATTCCAGTGGCAGGCCTTCCAAACGGTCTTTGACGCGAAACTTAGCGAAGACGGAAAGCAGCTTGCCGGCACCTGGAAAGGGATGGGCCGCCCTTCCGAAGTGAAATTCGAGCGCATGGACGGGCCGCTCGCGTTGCTGCCGAAAAATCTCTCCTTCGAGCGGGAGAGCGACAAACCGCGGGATATTCGCGGCTACTGGAAAGGCACGCTGGAAGTCCCCAATGGCAAACTTCGGCTCGTGGTAAGATTGGGTCGCGCGCCGGATGGTTCCTACGCTGGCACCTTGAGCAGCATTGACCAGGGCGGACGCGAACTGCCCGTGACCAAAGCTTCCTTCGAGCCCCCAAAAGTGATGCTCGAATGGAGCGGCATCCGCGGGAAATTCGAAGGCACATTGACCGACAGCGGCGACACCATGGAAGGGAAATGGGAACAGATGGGCACCCCGATGCCCTTGAAACTGGAGAGAACCACCGCTGCGGAAGCAGAAAAGAAATCGTAAAGGAGAACCTATGAATCTCAAAATTCCATTCCGCCCCCGGTTTTATATCGCCCTTGGCTGCAGCATCCTTCTTGTCGCCGCCTTTGGCGCCGAAGCGAAGAAGCCCAAAACAGCGAAATCAGCCAAGCCAGCCAAAGAAAAAAAAGAAAACGCGGCGGACAAGCTTTTCGCCTCGCAAGAAGTCCCGCGCATCAAAATCGAAATCTCCCCGGAAGGCATGGCCGTCCTGGAAAAGTATCAGTGGCAATTTGGACCGCAGCAGGAGCGCGAAAGCGTTAAGGCCACCGTCCGCGAAGGTGGAAAAACTTACACGAACGTCGCCCTTCACTTGAAGGGCGCCGCCGGAAGCTTTCGTCCGGTGAGCGATAATCCCGCACTCACGCTGAACTTCGATAAATTTGTCGATGGCCAGCGTTTTCACGGATTATCGAAGCTCAGCCTCAACAATTCCGTGCAGGACTCGACCTTGATCAGCGAAGAGTTCTGCCGCGAACTGTTTTTGAAAGCGGGCGTCGCGACGCCGCGGGCGACCCATGCGACTGTCGAACTGAACGGGCGCGATCTGGGCCTCTACGTGCTGGTCGAAGGCTTCAACAAGCAATTCCTCAAACACAACTTCAAGAACCCGGATGGAAATCTCTATGACGGTGGCTTCGTCAAAGACGTCACGCAGGAGCTCGCTGTGAATTCCGGCGACCATCCCAAGGACCAGTCCGATCGTATCGCACTCGCCGAGGCCGCCGCCGAACCGAACCTGACCAACCGGCTCGCCCGGCTGGAAAAGGTCCTCGACCTGAATCGCTTTCTCACCTACGTCGCCCTCGATGTCATGCTCTGGGACTGGGACGGCTATGCTCAGAACAAAAACAATTGGCGGCTCTTCCACGACTTGGATTCCGGCAAGATGGTTTTCATCCCGCACGGCCTGGACCAAATGTTTTGGAAACCCGAAGGTTCAATTCTCCCGAATATGGAGGGCCTGGTGGCCAAATCCGTGCTCCAAATCCCGGAAATGCGCGCGCGCTATTTCGAACGCATCAAAGAATTGCGGAAAACAGTTTTTATCACCGAGACTATGACCAATCGCGTGCGCGAAATTTCCGCGAAAATCTCACCTGTTTTGAAAGAGAAGAACGCGGATGCCGCGAAGGAACAAACCAAAGCGGTCGAAGACTTCTGTTCCGCCATCGTCCGTCGCGGCCGGAGTATCGATGACCAATTGGCCAATCCCATCACCCCGCTGCACTTTGATGGTGCTGCTTCAGTCGTTCTTTCCAAATGGAATTCCCGCCCGGATTTTGGCCGCCCGCTTCTGGATCGCCAATCTGTCGAAGGAAAAGAGGTTCTGCACCTCGCGGCCGATAACGGGAGCAGCGTCGGCACCTGGCGCAGTCGAGTCTGGCTTGAACCCGGCCGCTACCGTGTCGAGGCAAGGGTCAAGACCCGCGGCATTCAATCCGACATCGGAGATACTCGCGCCGGCGCTGGCCTTCGCGTCGGAAAAAGCCGTTCGGACAAATACCTGGTGGCCACTACTGATTGGAACAGCATGAGCAGCGAGTTTTCCATCGATAACCCGCTGGGCGAAATCGAATTGCTCTGCGAGTTCAGGGGTGCCGAAGGAGAAGCATGGTTCGAATCCCCACGCCTCGAGAAGTTGCCGCCGAAAGAGGATAAGAAGGACCAAGCCAAGCGGCCCGATTCCGCCCATTAGGTAAACCGCGCGCGGCCTCTATTGTGAATTCGACGCCGGGTCAATTTTGCGCGGGAATCGTATTCATCTCCGGGAAATCCGGTGTATGAACCCGGTTTCCGGCAGGACCGACAATACGCGGAGTGATGAACACAACCGGACGGGGCTTATTTCTGGAAACGGCTGGCCAAAGAACGAGGGTCTGCCCGTCCACCAGTCGGACCGTGCCTTTCGCTTTGAAGTCGGGCTCATTACGCAGGCCTGAGCCATCAAACTCGGCTGATAGATACATGGTCATCCCATTCGTTTCCACGATGGGCGTCACGGTGATACCGTATCTGCGACCGACGAACGACGGGTCTTCATCCGAGACGTGAGCGCTGTGCCCGCTCGCGGTGGTGAGCCTCAGAGGCATCAGAATGTCGATGCCTTTCCTCTGTTCGAAGGCGCGGATGATAACCCGAAACTCTGGCTCAGTCAGAATGCCGCTTCCCGCGCCGCTTGCGTGTTCGAAGGAGCCGCGAATCTCCGCGAGAGAACGATTGTCGGATTCGTCCATGACGACTCGTAAATTGGGATATTTGAGCAGATCCGAAACGGTCACAATGCTCTTATTGGTGGCTGGTGCTTTCAGTGTGTTAACTTCGGCTGACCTGAGCACCAATTCGACCGCTCTGGCGGCATCCTCTTCGAAATCTTCGATCACCCGCGTCTCAATCGTGATTTGTGGCGGCGCGGAATTTAGCGACTGCAGCGCGCTTTCAACTTTACTCAGATCCGCGAGCGTCGCCCGGACGAGCAACACGCCTTTGCGATCATCAAAGAAAATCGCCTTCCGCGGCGGCAGTGCATCAGTCGAATTCGTCAAGATAACTGGCGGATTAAAT
>DASYTB010000507.1:0-3561 GCA_036002705.1 Verrucomicrobiia bacterium | reverse complement strand
GAAGGTGCGTCTGCTGCAGGAGCTTCACCAATTCACCAATTCTTTTCGCCGGAGCAGATGGCATCGCGATGATGACTTCTTCGAGCTGCAGGTTCAATCTTCGATCGAGGAGGGCTTCCGGAGCGCCGACCACGGGAATATCGTGCATGCGCGAGTGCCATTTGCGCCGGTCGTCATCGAAAAACGCGACCGGCGTCAGTCCCAGGCCCCGCTTGATCAATAGTTCGCGGGCCAGGCTGGCGCCCACGTCGCCAGCGCCGAAAATTCCGACACGCCGCACGCGGCGGCTGCCGCGGGCTTGCGGGCTCAAATAGCGCTCACGGACGATACGCAAGGTGAGCCGCATGACGGACAGACTTGCGAACGAAAGAATGAAATCCGTTAACAGCACCCCGCGCGGCGCGGGGAAATAAGAGGGGTTCCCGTAGCGAATTCCAACCAAAAGCGCCGAGCCGGAGAAGCCCGCAAAAAACAAGCGCCGCAAGTCAGGAACGCTGAAATAACTCAGTAATCCCGCAAATTGCCCAAAGAGTAAAAGGAACAATAATTTCAACGGCAGAACCCAGATCCAGTGTTGCCACATCTGCTTTTGGAACTCCTCAGGAGGGACGAAATCGAACCGCAGTTCGTAAGCGACGAACCATGAAAGCGTCAGGACCGCGGTATAAGCCACGAGCAACAGCAATCCACGCAAGAGGCCGTGGAACGTAAATCGAGTCCAGTTCATTCCGTGTTCTGAGCTGCCCGGTTCATCTCCAGCCGGGATAGTGCGTCTGAAATTAAACAATCAAACGCGTTTTGAGCGCGAGCAGGTCATCCGCTGGGATCCTTCGTCGCGAAGTTCGCGCGCGAACGGGCAGACCTTAAGCAAAATATCTGGCCGTTTCAACTCTATCGCGAATGATCAGCGAATGATCGCGAATTGGCATCGCGCAACCGGTTTAGAAGCGCAAGCGAGTTGACTGCAGCTTACAAAATCCGCTCCGCCGAACCGGCTTGACAATCAGGGTCCTGGTGAAACCATCGCGCACAAATTCCAACGGATGGCGTTCCATTCGGCGCAAGATCAAGCTCTTTTGCCTTCCCGATTTCGCCTCGGTGGATGCAGCTAAGTTAAAAGGAAATTCGCATGAGCCCAAGGATTCGTTCGCTCGCTCTTTTGCTGGCTTTCAGCGCCGTTTTCGCGAATGACGCCGTGCCGCCCCTATTGAACTTTCAGGGACGAATCGTCGTCGGCAATTCGGTTTTTGAGGGCATCGGCCAGTTTAAATTCGCCCTCGTGAATAAAAGCGGCTCGGTGATTTATTGGATGAACTCCGCGGATGCCGATGCCAACGCAGAGCCCGACTCCGCTGTTCCGCTTCCCGTCTCGCGCGGGCTCTATTCTGTCCTTTTAGGCGACACAAACCTGCTGAATATGGCCGCTGTTCCAGCCTCGATTTTTTCGAATGATGACGTTTGGTTAAGCATATGGTTTGACGATGGCGTGCACGGCTTTGAGAAGCTCGCGCCCGATCAGCGAGTCACGGCCAGCGCTTACGCGCTGAGCGCCGCGACCGTGCAATCTGTGGACGCGGCGAAGGTCACGTCCGGAGTTCTTGATCTGGGTCGCATTCCGCAGCTTCCGACCTCACAGATAGCCATTTTCGGCGAGTTCAGCGAAAACCTCATTCCTCATATGGACGCCTCGAAGATCGCTTTTGGCACGATTTCGCAGGCGCGCTTGCCGGACAACGTCGCCCTGAAGGACCCTGATCTGCTTGCCCTTTCGACCCAAATCTCAGATGTTAGCGGGCAGGTCACCGCGCTCACTTCGGGCGGCGGTTTGATTGACCCGCGAAGTATTCCTCCTCTCGACGCCTCGATCATTGGTACGGGCACGCTGAGCCTTGACCGCATCCCATCGCTGCCGGCCTCGCAAATCACGAGCGGCACTCTCCAATCGAATTTATTGCCGCCTTTGGTCGCCTCGAACATTGTGGGCGGAATTCTGGACGTGCAAAGAATTCCCGCGCTTGATGCTTCTCGAATCGCATCCGGAATCTTCGATCTGGCGCGCATTCCAAACTTGCCCGGCAGCCAGATCGCCAGCGGGTTGCTCCCGTCGAGCGTCGTTCCGAACCTGGACGCTTCAAAAATCGCAACGGGAACCTTGAACGCGCAGAGAATACCAAATATGGACGCCTCGAAAATCGCGTCTGGAGTGTTGGATGCGGCCCGCATCCCACCAATTTCCGCTAACCAGATTGCCGGCGGCCTGCTGGACGCGAGTGTGATCCCCTCGCTGGATGGGGCAAAGATCGCCTCGGGAGTTCTCGATCCGGCGCGACTTCCGTCGCTGCCAGCGTCCAAGATCGCAAACGGCGTTTTGGATGGCTCGCTTCTCCCGCCTCTGGACGCATCGAAAATCACTTCCGGCACGTTTGATCCGGCCCGTATTCCGAATCTTTCCGCGACCCAAATTGCCGGCGGCGTGCTCGATCCGGCGGTCATTCCACCGCTCGACGCCGCCCGGATCGCCGACGGGACCTTGCCTCAGGAGAGGATCGGAGATTTAGACGCGGTGAAAATCGCCTCCGGCACAATTGATCCGGCTCGCTTGCCACTGACCATTGTGTACATTCCAGCTCTGGAGGCGGCCACCAATTCGCTTTCAGACCGGTTGATCTCGAGCAATGCTCTTTTATCGGCCACGATCGTGGCGTTGGGCGCCCAGATTGACGCTCTGACCGCGCAGGTGACGGTATTATCCAATCAGGTCGCAGGACTTATTAGTCCTATGGCGCTCGGTGGAGATTCACTGGTTCCAAAGTCGGCGCCGCACATTCGAGCCCCATAAAGAAACGGCCAAAAAACCTTATGTTTGGGAGAATGTTCACAATTTGTCTCTCGGCCGTTGCCGTCCATCTGACGGTTTTCGGCGCGACCTATTCCCTCGAACAGGTGACGAGCGATCTGGGCGGAGGAGCCTCGGAGTCGTCCAATTATTCGAGTGAAAGCTCGTTGGGCGGTGTTTTCTTCGGGCCGTCGGGACTGACTTCCTATGGAGCATCACTCCGGTTCGGCTTTATCAGCGAATTACACGATCCTCCTTTGGCCCCTCTCAACGAACTTCAGCGCACTCGTGGTCAGCCGCTGGTGATTTCAGTTGCTGCCCTTCTCAGCCGCGTGATCGACATCGAAGGCCAGTCTTTCACTCTTGTCGCCGTGAGTCAGGCAAGCCAGCAAGGCGTGCCAATTGCCTTTGCGGGCGATACGATCTCTTATCAGTCAAGCAGCGAGGAGAATAGTCTGGATGCCTTCGGTTATACGGTGGCTGATGAATTTGGGGCTTCTGCGGAAGGGATTGTCGTTGTCAGGACGGGTACCCCGGACACGCCGGCGCCGGTGCTCGCGATTCAGGTCGCTGGACAGACGGTGCGGCTGAATTTTGGCGGTGTGCCGGGCCACAACTATCAGATTCAAGCGAGCGAATCATTGTCTTCGCCGAATTGGCGGAACGTGGGCAACGCCGTCGGCGCCGCGACTGGAAGTTTTACGTTCGTTGACCGAAGCGCTGGT
>DASYTB010000506.1:0-3783 GCA_036002705.1 Verrucomicrobiia bacterium | reverse complement strand
ACCGATTTTACCGAGTATTCGGAAGTTTGATCCCGCCTTGATTCGAAAAGATACTGACTCAGAGCGAGCCGACGAGAATATTGCCGCAAGGGACAAAGCCGGCTTTTTGGAGGGTTTTGCGGCTGGCGGTGTTCGTCGCATTGCAACGCGCGGCCGGAACACTCCCGCCTTCGTAACAGACTCGCTTCAGTTCCTGGACGAGATAGCTTCCGAAGCCGCGCCGACGGAATAGTTCGGCCACTTTCATGTAAATGTCGCCGTACGGCCGGTTGTAATGAAAAAGGATATCACCCGCCGCCACGATCTTGCCCTCGAACTCGATGACGTACTTCGCGTCGTTGTCCAGTTGATAAGAAGGATCGGCGGCATCGGAAGATCGTTTGCGAAAAGCCGCGTCGTGGGGGGCGTGCGAGGTCGTAAATCTGTCCTCGTAGAGAATGCTCTCGGCCAGGATATTTTGGGCGAAGGTATGCAACATGACGGTTATAAGCACGTCGTTGGACTGGACCTCGATAGCCTTGGCCCCGCTCTCGCTCAAAAGAACAGAAAAGAGATCGAACACCCGCGCGCGGAATTGAGGCATGACGTAGAATTCGAAGATCGTTGGTTTCGCCTTCCATGGTCCAGCCACCGCCAGCGAGCCATAACCAGCGGTTGAATCGCCGAGCTTTAGCAGATACTCGACCGTCCACCCGACCCGAGAATGGATCGAATCGTGAATGACCTGGCAATTCATCTCCAGCCGATACATATCCCGCCAGGACAGGATGGCTTCGAGCGAGACCGCGCGCGCGGAGGCTTTCATCAGGAAAGATTAAACCACCGCAATGAGCGGCGTCGATTTCGAAGCTTTGTAGCGCAGCGCCCGTGCTTTTCGGCAGCATCAGGGAAGCTGCGCGAGGCGAAAAGCAGGGAGGCTTCGGATTAGATCGGCACCGGGACGGAATCAACGATGTGATCGATGACGGCGCGGGCGTTGACGGAAACGGAGCGGGTTCCGCGGCGGACGATTAAGCGGTGGGGAAGAACGAGGCGGGCGGCATTTTTGATATCGTCGGGCAGAACGTATTCGCGCCCGGCGAGCATTGCCACAGCCTGGCTGAAGGCTTGAAGATCGAGACTGCCGCGAGGACTGGCGCCGTATTCGAGGGAATCAGCGGAACGGGTCGCTTCAACGATACGGACGAGGTAATCCAAAAGGGCATCGGCAACGGTGACGGCGCGAACGGCTTCCTGGATCTGCACGAGGGTGTCGCAATCCATAACTGGTTCGAGAGCATCGAGCGGATCGGCGGCACGCTGCGCCTTGAGCATTGAAACTTCGGCGGAGCGGCTCATATATCCGACTGTGAGCCGGGTCATGAAGCGATCCATCTGGGCGAAGGGCAGCGGGTAAGTGCCTTCGAGTTCAACGGGGTTTTGGGTCGCGATGACGAAAAAGGGCGAGATCAATGGATGCAACGTGCCATCGACGGTGACATTTTGCTCTTCCATCGCTTCGAGAAGGCTGGATTGGGTGCGCGGGGTGGCGCGGTTGATTTCGTCGGCCAGGAGAACGTTGGTGAAGACCGGGCCTTTCCGAAAGAAGAAATCGTGGCGTTCCTGAGAGTAAATCGTGACGCCGGTAACGTCGGAAGGAAGAAGGTCAGCGGTAAATTGCACGCGCTTGAATTCACCGGCCAGAGATTTGGCTAAAGCTTTGGCCAGCAATGTCTTGCCAACACCTGGAACATCTTCAAGCAGAACATGACCGCCAGCCAAAAGAGTTACAACCGCATGCGTGACGACGTCCTTTTTCCCGATGACGGCGCGGCTGACATTTTCGACGAGACCCCGAGCTAATTCGGACGGAACGAAGCTTGAGTCGGTATCGAGGCGGACTACTTTTAAGGCGGCTTGCATTTTCGCGCTTCTGCTGAGCATAAATCGGGCCTTTTGCAGCAAAGTTTAGTTGGAATAACCCGTTTCTGCAGAATTGTTTCTGCATAACGTGTCGTGCGCTTTTCAGATTTTTTCTGCCAATTGACATCCCCTCCGCTGCTCCCTAGTTTATCCAGCTCGCTTGGCCGCTGGCGGAGCGATGCACCCTGGAGAAGTTCTACACGTGAATGTAACGATTGAAAGCCTGGCACCTTGCCGGAAATTGCTGAAAGTGGATGTCGATCCCAAGACGGTCGAGGACACGTTTGAAAGCGTGACCGCCGAATTCCAACGCGAGATCAAGCTGCCTGGATTCCGCCCCGGCAAAGTTCCGAAGGAAATTGTCACCAGGAATTTCGCCAAAGATCTCGAAGCGGAGGTGCGGCGCAAAATCATCAATGATTCCTACAAGAAGGCTCTGGCAGATCATCACCTGCACGTGGTCGGCTCGCCCGACGTGAAGGAAGGAACGTTTGGCCGCAGCCAGAATTTCACGTTTGATATTACGGTCGAGACCGCGCCGGAGTTCGAGTTGCCGGAATACAAGGGTTTGGTCGCAAAAAAGGAAGCGCGCGGGGTGACGGACGAAGATGTGGACCGCGCCGCCAATGTTCTTCGGGAACGGATGGCCACTTACAATGACGTGGATCGTCCGGCCAAAGAAGGCGATATCGTAGTCGTGAATTACACGGGCACTTGCGAAGACAAGCCGCTGACGGATTTCGCGCCGACGGCACGTGGGTTGTCCCACCAGGAAAATTTTTGGATGGAGATCAAGCCCGGGCACTTCATTCCCGGGTTTACGGAACAGCTCGCGGGGGCGACCAAGGGCGAGAAACGCACGATCAATGTCGATTTTCCGGCGGAATTCGTCGCGCCGCAGCTCTCGGGAAAGAAAGGCGTGTACGAGGTCGAAGTGTTGCAGGTGAAGGAGAAGATTCTGCCCGAGATCAATGACGAATTCGCCAAGCAATGGGGCGCGGAAACCGCCGAGAAATTGAAGGAGGGAATTCGGAAGGATTTGGAAAACGAGCTGAACACGAAAACCCGCCGGAGCATCCGGCAGCAGCTTGTCGAGGCACTCACCACGAAGGTGCAGTGCGAGCTGCCGGATTCATTGGTGCAGGGCGAAACCCGCAACGTCGTTTACGATATTGTTTCGGAAAACCAGCAGCGCGGGATAGCCAAAGAACTGATCGATGAGAAAAAGGAAGAGATTTTCCAATATGCGGCGCACACGGCGAAGGACAAGCTAAAAACTGCTTTTATGCTGGGCCGGATCGCGGAAAAGGAAAATATCAAGGTCACGCAGCAGGAAGTCGCGCAGCGGGTTTTGTACATCGCGCAGGAACGGGAAATGAAGCCCGAAAAACTGGTGAAAGAACTCCAGAAAACAAACGGTTTCGGCCCGATCCACGAGCAAATTCTCCTCGGTAAAGTGATCGATTTTCTCGAGCAGCACGCGCGAATACTCGAAGTGCCGCCGGAGGGCGCGCCGGGCGCGAGTTAGCCTTAAGCGAGGATCTCGTGCTTCTGGACACCTTTATGTCGCGCAACCATGCGTAGGATGCTGTTGAGTGTGCCGACACGAATGGGTGAATGACCTGGCACTGAAATCCGCTGACGAGAAGGAGTCTCGGTCTGCAAGATGATGTGACTTCCTTCTGCTTGAGATCGACGTAGCCCCACTTGCGACAGAGGAGTTTGGCTAACTCGCGCCCGGAAAGATCACGCGGCGTTTTCACGCCACAGCAAGCACCTCGTCCCGGACCAAATGAAGCCGAATGGTCTCGGGAAGCTTCTCCGGCTGGTCAAAATAGAACGCGCGGACAACTTCCTGAACATTGCGGCGCAGTTCCTGCC
>DASYTB010000505.1:0-10473 GCA_036002705.1 Verrucomicrobiia bacterium | reverse complement strand
CCGTATTCTGGCTGATAGGCAGCAATTGACCGTTACAAAGCGCCCAGCCTGTCGGCGCAAAGTTGAAGGGAAAAATTCGAATTTCGCCTACGAATTGGTCCGCCATAAATCAGTTTCGAGAAGGAAAAATTCCTGCAAGTGAAATGCAAAAGCTCAAAGTTAGGAATGGAGGCATGTTGTTATGCGGTTGGCTGCCGCCAACGCCTGAGAGCGCTTGGGCGTTCATCGTCGTGCCGGCCGTGGAGGAGTATTGGTTGGACCCGGAGTTGGCCCAAAAAGTGCCTGAGGGGCTGCTCTGATTCGCGGCTGCGGAAGAGGCTTGCGCAGAATGATTATGCGCGGGGAGTTCGCTTGCAATCAAGGTGTGATTCTCCTCGCCTGACCTTTGGCCGAGATTGAAATTGTCCCCAAAGTTACTGGTCCCAAAATGAAGCGGAATCCGGCCTTTCAGGTCGGGCAGAGCGAAGGTGGTTCGCCCATCGCCGCCGTAAGTTGTTCCGAGCAGCGCAAAAAGAGCCTGATTCTGATTGATGGGAAGAATCTGACCATTGCAGAAAGCCCACCCCTTCGGCGCGAAATTAAAACCGAAAATCCGTATCTCACTCAAAAAAGGTTCCGCCATAAGGTTTAGTTCTGGGACGGGTATATTCCGAAAAGAGCGATAATAAAGTTGACAGTCACAAAGGGTGGCATGTTGTCGTGCGGTTGGGACCCACCTGCCGCGGTAATCGCGGCGCCGGACATTTGGGGCGGCTGCCCGCTGGGAAGAACCGCGTAACCGGGCACCCCGGCATTGGCCGCCCAAAACTTTCCGTTCGGAACGGCGCTGTCCGAAACCGCACCATTCGCGTTCGCCGGGTGAGTATGGTTGGGCATTTGTTGTGTGGTGAGTGTGACCGTTTCGCTGCCGCTGGCCTCGCCAATAATCCGGTTACTCAGCCCAGAACTGCCCATATGCAATGGCGCGCGCGAGCGAAGGTCCGGCAGCGCGAAGGTCTGCTGGCCGTCCCCGCCATAGGTCGTGCCAAGCAAGGTGAATAGAGCCTCATTTTCCGCGATCGGCATCAACTGCCCGTCGCAGAAGGCCCAATTTAGCGGCGCGAAATTAAATCCGACGATTCGAATTTCACCGAGATAGGGTTCACTCATAGCATGTCCAGGGAAGGGGAAATCCGCGGACTTGCCTCTTCGGCTCGCGCCAGCGGAGTGCGCGCCGCGCAGTTAAAAATCGCCTCGTAATAGCGCTCCGCCGGATCCCTAGTGAGGCCCTTCATCGCGCCCACAGGAACAATAAACATCAAAAAATCTCCTAATTCGTGATGCCGGAATGAATAGGTATCCTGGTCGAGCGCGATTCCGGAAGAGGCGGCGAACAAGAGTGAAAAGCGCTCGTTTTCGCAATCTGGAGATTCCCTTCGGCCTGGCGAAGAACGAGCCCGTTCGACCTTAACGAGCCTCAAGGTGGCGTGTTCCGCGTCCTTCGTGACGGTGAAGTTGGAATGCCGAAGCGCGTCGAAGCGTGAAAAGATAGTACGCGTGCCGGCTTCGGGCGCCGCCAGAAGGCTGGAAATTAAGCCAGTCGGCGCGAACGCAACAGCGCCGAAGGTCACGAGAGAGGATCGTCTTAAAAGCTCGCGCCGAGTAAACATAATTTAGCGTCCGTTCGTCAAAACAGTCAGAAAGTGGCAGGGCTGCCTCTCAAAAAAAACTCGCGTCAATTCAATCCTCGTGACGAGAGTGCAACAGAAAGTGCTTCGAAAGTCAATCATTATGGAAGCGCCAGCGCGGAAGAATTTGGAAAACTCGGAAACGGGTCTGATGCTGCGTCCCGAAAAACCGGAGGACCGTCCATTCCTTTTTCGGCTCTATGCCCGGACGCGAGAAGAAGAGTTGAGTCTCACGGGGTGGTCCCGATCGGAAAAAGAAGCGTTTCTCGAGATGCAGTTTCGCTCTCAGCAGGAGGATTATCATCGCCGATTTCCGGATGGTGAATTTTTCGTCATTGTCTGCCACGAAGAGCCAGCCGGACGCATTACCCTTCATCGCGGCGCGCGGGAAATCCGTGTCGTCGATCTAATCGTGAGCCCTGAGTGGAGAGGACGCGGCCTTGGGACAATTCTCTTGCGGCGAATCCTTGAAGAAGCGGAGCAGAAAAACAAAATTGTTCGACTGCACGCCCTGAAAGCGGAACGGGCCGTGCGGCTTTATCAGCGACTCGGATTCTCGGTGATCTCCGATAATGGTATCTACCTCGAAATGGAACGACGGCCGTCAACCCTCGGAAGAGCTACGCCGGTTGAATCAGCCGATTGAAAATGACTTCATAACGCGCACCGTCAACGTCCATTCCGATGGGGACGAAGAACAGGATGAACTCGCCGAGCCGAGGTTGCTGGACATGGTAGATTCTTTGCGTCAGGAGGGGGTCTCGTGGTCCTTTGAAAATGAGCGAAAAACACTCCGTCTGCCGACCGTTCCCCTTCCTCATTTCCGAGGGAACAGCACGACTATTCGCTTCGGCGAGGGTCAGCTCGATTTTCCCGGACGCCTCCAGTTCGAGGGTAAAGCGTTCGCCCAACAGGGCTTCGAATGCCCGGAAGGTCAGCTTTTCCAGCGGAACGGACTCCATATTGCATACTAGAGTGCCAAATCTCCAAGCCTCGTCAATTTGTGTCACTTCAAAAGACTTTTTTACCGAGAATCTATCCGTTCTGACCTTCGACCTTATCGAATCCATTTGACACCGAATCAGAATTTCGGAGAAAACGGGGTCAGAGTAGTTTAGCAAGTTCACGCAATTATTGTCCTCTCCTTAACGCCTGAGAAAATCATGAAGCCACGGAAATATTTCCTCGAACACTGCGCCCTTTGTACCCTGATTCTGTCGGCGTCCGTCAATCGGGCGGCGATCACGGGACAGTGGGATTTTAAGAATGGCGACCTTTCGGCGACGATCGGGCAACCGCTTGGGTATTTGGATGGGGACACCGAAACGGGAACTAAATTCGGGACGACGACCTCTTTTGGCGTTCCGGATATTGGCGGGCAGGCGGTGAAGGTGATGCAATTTCCGCCAACGACCTCGACCAGCGGGGGCTACGATGTGCCGACCGGAGCGGCGGCGAACGGGGGCGGCGCCCAAGTAAATCAGTGGACAGTAATTATGGACGTGTACTATTCGCCGGGTTCGAAGGCGGTCGAGCGCGCTCTGATTGACAGCGATCTTCAGGCCGGTCCAGAGTTTTACGTCAATTTGTCAGATCAGATCGGGTTTGAAGGCGGGGCTTTCGCGGGATCAGTGACGACCAACGGTTGGCATCGGATAGCGTTCACGGTGAACACCGCCGGCCAAATCTCTTCGTTCGTGGATGGCGTAAAGGTGAATTCGCAAGCCGCTCCGGGAGGGCTTGACGGGCGGTTTTCTCTCGGTGGGGATTTTTACCTTTTCAACGGGGACACAAATCAGACCGCGCGCGGGTTCATCAGCAGCCTGCAAATACGAGATGAAGCACTTTCCGACGGGTTGATCGCGGCCTTGGGCGGTCCGGCACCGGGCGGAATTTTGACGGGACCGCCACCGAATCCGTATGTGGTCTCGCTCTCGCCCTCGGCAGACACGGCGCGCTTTCCAGGGCGATCGAATGTCAGCCCGGCTCCGACAGTGGATATTGTTCTGGCCGACGGGCAATCGAAAGTGGTGACCAACACGGTCAAGTTGACCATCGACGGCCAGGATGTGATTCCCACGATTACGCAGGCGAGCGGCAACACAGAGATCAGCTACACTTTCACGAATTTCCTGGAGCCTCTTTCGGTGCACTCGGTGGCGTTGAGCTATAAGGACAATGCAACCCCGGCGAATACACTAGGGGCTCAGTATCAATTTGGGGTCGGCCCGTACATCGGGTTGCCGTCAACCGCCGCGCTGCCGCTGAGCGCCGCGGGGACGCCCGGATTCAATTTCCGCATTGTTCAGGCGCAGGATACCGATCAGAACAACATCGACAACATTGTGAACAATTACACACGAGCCATCGAGCAACTGGATGGCACGCTACTCGATACCAACGGCGTGGCGTTTGCGAACCTGGCGCCCGGCGGGCCAAACCCCGACGGAAGCTATCCAATCGACGATGTTATTTCCTTTAACTTCAACGGAAGTCCGTTGCGAAAATTCCCGAACTTTCAAGTGTCTGAATTCCCCGCTATGCCCGGAACCGACCCAACGACCGGTAACGCCAATACGGATAATTTCGCGGATGAAACGATGACCTACCTGGCTTTGACCGCGGGTGTGCGTGTGCTGGGAGTTGATGTAGCGATCGATCGGACCGATTACGGATTCGGCGGAGACAACGGCTACAGGCTCACCAGCGGCTCCAATCCGCGGGACCAGTTTTCCATGATCGTCGGTGAGTTTCAGCGGACGGGAGATAATTTCAATGATCGGGAGAACACGAATGAGTTTACCTTCCTTGCGCCTGTGACCGGGCTTTATCCTTTCCGGCTCGTTCACTGGAAGAATTTCTCGGGCGCAACACTGGCCTGGTATTCGGTTGATCCCACGACGGGAGATCGAATTCTGATCAACGATCCGAACGATAACCGCGCGATCAAAGCGTATCGGACGAGCAATGTGCCGCTGGAACCATACCTAGCCGAAGTCACTCCTCTGCCCGGCGGCCAAGGTGTATCAGCGAATACGCCGGTGACAGTGGTTTTGGGCAACGATGGGTCCGGTGTCAACAAGGCATCCATCAAGCTGTCCCTCAATGGAGCCGCGGTTGCTCCCAACATCACGAGCACGAGCAACTACATTACGATCGTCTACAATCCGAACGCGAGCCGGACGAGCAGCACCAACAGCTTTCAGCTCGTGTATAGCGATAATGGTACGCCAGCGAAATTCTTCACGAATAATTGGAGCTTCCAGAGTGTTGTTTTCGCGGGAAGCCAGGCGGCGGTGACCGGGCAATGGGATTTCAACAATGGCGACCTCTCCGCGACGGTCGGCAGGGCGCTGCAATATCTCGACGGCTCGAGCGGGCAATCAGTGGCGAATACGGTCTTTGGCACGACTACTTCGCTGGGCGTTCCGGATATCGACGGCCAGCCGGTGAAGATCATGCTGCGCAAGGGAATCAACAGCCAGAATATCGGCTACGTCATGGACCACCAGATTCCACCGAACGGGGGCGGGCAATTGGTGAATCAATACACGATCATTTTCGATATCTTTAAAAAGGATGGGACCACTACCTTGTTTAATTGCCAGAACACGAACAACACCACCGACGGCAGCATTTTCTGGCAAGGCAATGATATCGGCCAGGGCTCGGGTGGGTACGTTTCCAAAGGCACCGCCACGCCTGGAGTCTGGCACCGAATTGCATTGGCCGCGGATATGGGCGCGAATCCGCCGGTCATTACGAAATTCGTCGATGGCATCAAGCAACAGGATTGGATTCAGCCGGGCCTGGACCAGCCGCGCCGAAGCTGGCAGCACACCGTGCTTCTCATTGCGGACGGCGATGGCGATGATATGACCGATACTTACATCAGCAGCGTTCAGGTGCGGAATGGAAAGCTCAGCGACGCGCAACTCGCCATTCTTGGGAAACCGACGGCATCAAAAATTCCGCAACTCATTCCGGATACCCACGTGACCGGCCAATGGGATTTCCAAAGCGGCGACCTCTCCGCAACGGTCGGAAAAGACCTGCAGTATTTGGATGGCGCAAGCGGACAATCCGTGGCGAACACGATGTTCGACACGACGACCTCACTCGCAGTTCCGGATATTAATGGCACGTCCCGCAAGATCCTGCTGCGGAAGGGAATCAACAGCCAGAATATCGGCTACATCATGGACCACCAGATTCCACCGAACGGGGGCGGGCAACTGGTGAACCAATACACGATCATTTTCGATATCTTCAAGCAGGGCGGCACGACCACTCTGTTTAATTGCCAAAACACGAACAATACAACCGACGGAAGCATTTTCTGGCAAGGCAATGATATCGGCCAGGGTTCTGGCGGATACGTTTCCAAGGGTACGGCTACGCCTGGAGTTTGGCACCGAATTGCATTAGCCGCGGATATGGGCGCGAATCCGCCCGTGATCACCAAGTTCGTCGATGGAATTAAACAACAGGATTGGATTCAGCCAGGGCTGGACCAGCCGCGCCGAAGCTGGCAGCACACCGTGCTTCTCATCGCGGATGGCGATGGAGATGACATGACCGACACTTACGTCAGCAGCATCCAGGTTAGCTCCGTCAAGCTCAGCGACGCACAATTGGTCGCGCTCGGCGGACCCTCGCCGGATGGAATTCCCATCGCGACGCCAGTTACGAGTGCGACGGGGCAATGGGATTTTCAAAACGGGGACCTGTCCGCAACCGTAGGCAAGGACCTGTTGTATCTGGACGGTCCGAGCGGCTTGTCGGTGGCCAACACCGAGTTCGGAACTACAACTTCGTTGGGAGTTCCAGATATCGACGGCGCGGCGCGCAAGATCATGCTGCGGAAGGGAATTAACAGCCAGAATGTCGGCTACATCATGGATCACCAAATCCCGCCCAACGGTGGAGGCCAGTTGGTGAATCAATACACCATCATTTTCGACATTTTCAAAAAGGGCGGAACTACCACGCTCTTCAATTGCCAGAACACCAACAACACCACGGATGGCAGCATCTTCTGGCAGAACAATGATATCGGGCAGGGCACGGGCGGGTATGTCTCGAAAGGCACGGCAACTTCGGGCGCGTGGCATCGCATCTCGCTCGCGGCGGACATGGCGGCAACCCCGCCGGTCATCACGAAATTTGTCGATGGAATCAAACAGGATGATTGGGTGCAGCCGGGCAAAGACCTGCCGCGTCGAAGCTGGCAGCACACGGTGCTCCTCATCGCTGACGGTGACGGAGATGACATGACGGATACTTACATCAGCAGCATCCAGGTCAGCTCGGTTAAATTTAGCGATGCCCAGCTCATCGCGCTGGGCGGACCGTCTGCAAACGGAATTCCCGTTATTGTGTCGGTGCCGCCGACCGAGATGTCACCGGTTCCGCTCACGATTGCCCTGAATGGAAACAATCTCACCCTTTCATGGCCGGTTGCCGCGACGGGCTTCACTCTCGAAGGAACTGATTCGCTCACGACGCCGATAGCGTGGACGCCGGTGCAGAATGTGTCGAATAACTCGGTGACCTTCACGATTGGCGCGGGGAACCATTTCTACCGCTTACGCCAATAGAAGCCCCAATAACAATGCGGCTTTAGTTGGGTAACGCGCCCGTCCCGGGTGTCCCCAGTCGGCGTCCCGCCGGCTGGGTTGGGCAATTCTCGACACTGACTAAACGGTTAGCCGAATCGAGCTTCCGGTAATGCTCAGCGAGACGCGTGCGTTCGCCAGATCGGACTGAATTTTTACGGCTTAGCCCGTTGGGCGCCCGCCCTCGGGTTGTTCCTTTAGCTTCAGCAGATACTCTTTCGCCGCGGTGTCGTCCGGATTGCACCGAAGAGCCTCGCGAAAATGCTGCTCGGCGGATTTGACATCTCCCTTTCGCAGGCTGATTTCCCCCAGGCCCCCCGCCGCGCGCCCATCCTCCGGAGAAAGTTTCAGCGCGGCGTTGAATTCCCTTTCGGCTTCTTCGAGGCCGCCTTCGCGCTCGAGAACCACCGCCAGATCGTAGTGTGCTGCTTCCGAATCGGGTCCAACCCGGACGGCGGCCCTGAAATACGGAAGCGCCTCGTCGATCCTTCCCTCGCCCGTTTTCAGCCGCCCCTTCTCGAGATAGCCTTTCGGATCGCTCGGTTCCCGACGAATCTGAAAATCCGCCTCCGCGTAAAGATCCTTCAAGCCTTTGGCGCGCGCGGCCTTTTCAAACGCGAGTTTATCTTTGGCGTTCGCGAAGAGAAGTTGAAACCAAAGTTCGCACATCTCATCCGAGGATTGGGGGCCATAGCCTACCCGGACGGGCGGATTGCGCGGGTTTCGAATATTGCCCGCCGAATTATCGTAGCGGTAGCGCAGCCCAAGCTTTGTCCCTTTCGGGAGGAAAACCGGCTGCCGGTACCAATAGTTGCCTTGCCAGTTAAAATCCCAATTCCTAATCCACAATAGCCATTGCCGGGAGCCATTGGGCAAGGTGGCGAAACCCTGCATTTCGCGGGCCAGGTAATGCGCATGTGGGAGCACTCCGACGACCCGGCAATCCGCTGGTAGCTCGAACGAATCCTCGACCAGATAATTCGTCGCGCCGGGTGGAATGTCCAACAGGAATGACTTGAGAGCCATTTTGCACAAGGTGTTGGTGGGCGGGATATCGGTGAAATAGAAGCCGACGGACGACTGGATATCCTCGGGTTTTCCGGTCGGATTTATATGCATGCTCAAGACGAAGTCGCCGCTGGCGGGGAGTGTCCAGGCCAGCCCGGGTGGGCTTTGATAAGCCAGGCGTCCCGGTTGCCAGCCGAGTAGTTGACCATCGGGCATGTTCACGCTTTCGGGGAGTTCCATCCCGTCGAAGCCCGGGTTACTCTGTTTTTCGAGCAAACGCGAGGCGCGCGCCGGATCGACATACATGAAAACATGGTGGATGGGACGGGAGTTGCCCGGCTTAAACTGGACGGCGCGCACGTAGCGTGGCCGGCCCGGAGGCAGCGGAATGACGAAGTTGCGATAAACATCTTTGCCCTCGGGCTGCAGATTGAAGGGGCGGGGCATCGTTATCACGAGGTCGGGCGGCCCGAGTTGCCAACCGTCGGCGCTGGTTGCCAATGGCGGCAATTTCGGCCGGCGGTTCCCCTGCCCTTCGGGAGCGCCTTGCTCGACCCATTGTTGAATGCGCGTAATTTCGCCTTCGGCGAGGCGGTGCTCATCGGCGAAATTTCCATAACCCGGTTCGGGCAGCCAAGGGGGCATGATCCGCCGGGCCGTCAGTTCCGCGATTTGGCGCGCATGCTTCGCCGCCTCATCGTAATGAAGGAGCGAAAACGGGGCACTTTCGCCCGGTCGATGGCAGACAACGCAATGCTCTTCGAAGATCGGAGCGATTTGGCCATTAAACGTGACCTTTTCCTGCCGGTTTTCGCCGTAGCGAAGGCCCCGGCCGAACCAACTCCAAGAGGCCGCAGCCACTCCAGCGGCGATCAAAAAAATACCGCTCCAAACCAAAGAGCGGCGTTTTGAAAACCCTGCTTCCTCCCTTTGACCGCACCACATCCACCATTAGACGCCGTATTTTCTCCTTCGGTTACGAACTAACATAATTTGGCGACTTAATACTCAAATGTGCTATCGTCCGGGCCAATGACTGGCCGGCGATGATTTGAATTTACGAACGCTGTTCCTCCTCTAAATTAGAGCCCGAGCCTTTTTGTATGGACCCATTGAATGAACATCACCGGCTTTTGACGCGGCGGCACTTTTTCGGACGCGCCGCGGCCGGGATCGGGGCGGCGGCGCTCGGGTCGATCCTGAACCCCGGACTTTTCGCCGACGAAGCCGCCGGAGGATATCCGCTGCAGGCGACGCATTTCCCGGCGCGGGCCAAGCGGGTGATTTATTTGTTCATGGCGGGCGGTCCGTCACAGATGGATCTTTTGGATTATAAGCCGACCCTGGAGAAGCTGCACAAGACGGAGTTGCCCGATTCGATCCGAATGGGCCAGCGACTGACAGGGATGACTTCGGGGCAGAAATCGTTTCCGGTGGTAAAATCGATCTTCAAATTTCAACCGCACGGACAATCCGGCACTTATGTCAGCGAACTGCTTCCGCACACCGCGCAGATCGTGGACGACATCTGCGTGGTCAAAACGGCTAATACCGAAGCGATCAATCACGACCCGGCGATCACGTTTATCCAGACGGGCTTTCAACAACCGGGGCGGCCTTGCGTGGGCGCCTGGCTCAGTTACGGCCTGGGCACCGCGAACGAGAACCTGCCAGCGTTCATCGTCATGATTTCCAACGGCAAGGAGAGTGATCAACCACTTTATACGCGACTCTGGGGCTCCGGGTTCCTGCCTTCCGAACATCAAGGCGTGCAATTTCGCGGGACGGGCGATCCAGTGCTGTATCTCTCGAATCCGGCGGGGATCGATAGCCCGATGCGCCGCAGGATGTTGGACGGAATTGCGAAGCTCAATAAGAAGCAGTTCGAGATTTACGCCGATCCAGAAATCAATACGCGCATCGCGCAATATGAGATGGCCTTCCGCATGCAGACCTCGGTGCCGGAGTTGACCGACATTTCGAACGAACCGGAGCACATTCTCGAATCGTATGGGCCCGATGTGAAGAAGCCGGGCAGTTTCGCGTATAACTGTTTGCTCGCGCGTCGCATGGCCGAGCGCGGGGTTCGTTTCGTCCAGCTTTACCACCGCGGTTGGGACCAGCATGGAAATCTTCCCGAGCGCATCCGCGAACAGTGCCACGATTGCGATCAGCCGAGC
>DASYTB010000504.1:0-3226 GCA_036002705.1 Verrucomicrobiia bacterium | reverse complement strand
CGCATGCGCTCATAAAGGAAGGAAACCCCTTTTCGATTCTTTGGAACACGTCCATGGCCTCAACACATTCGTCCTTTTCGAACAGGTTAAGCTGAACCTGGTGCCGGTAACGGCAATAGGCTGTGATTTTGACGAGCGCCTGGGACATATCGCGGGAGGAGGTGAGTTCGGCGCCGATGCGGTCCGCCCGAAACTCCCGTTGGCGCCGGAGCTTGTTCAGAGAGAGTTGGTAAAGATTCCAGAAAAAGAGCATGAAATGAAACACCGGGCGCGAGAGGCCGCCTTTGTACAGCGCTTCCAGGTAGTGAAGATACTTGCCGAGCAGCGGCGAGATGCGCTTGGAGTAAACCGTGTCTTCGCCGCTGAAATGAGCCAGCTCGTGCGCCAAAACGGCGTCCGCCTCGCTTCGCGACAATGCCTTGAGCAGCGAAATGCTGGCGAACAGAGTGCGGCCGCCATAGCGCGCTTCGCCGACCTTCACTGGTTGTTCGGTCACGAAGAAATTATCATCGATCCCGACGAAGATATTGTCCGGCGGGGCGATGCCGAGTTTTTCCGCCATTTGGCAAACGCGCTGCCATAGGGCAGGGGCCGCTTCCCTGGTCAGCAGGCGGCCATTGAAGGAGGTTTCGGCGGTGAGCTTGCGGAAAATGGCGGCCACCAGCAAAACGACGGCGCAAACCGCGAGAATGGCCGCCAACCCGATCAACTTGACCGAATAGATTTCCATCCAGAACGCCGTCACCCAGAACGACAACGCCACCACCAGGATGCCCTGGCCGAGCACCTGGATCAGCGCGAACCACCGCAGCACGTTCCACCCCAGCCATAGGCTCCAATACTGAGCATTTTGCGAACGGAACGAAAAGAGCACTCCAATGCCCACGCAAACGAAAGCGCCGGCGCCCGAGAGCAGGCAAACCCACGCAATGCGCTTCATCCATCGGAAAATGGCGTAACGCGTCTCGACGCTCCGAAAACCGGCCTGGACCCGCTTCGCCTCGGGTTTGTTCGACGCCAGGATCCTGGAGACCGAGACCTTCTCGTAGAAATTGAGCGCCCGCTGGCGCTGTTCTTCCGACAGTTGTTTGTCGGCTTTGATTTGGGAGATCAATGTTTCCCGGAATTGTCCGTCGTGGTAGGCCTCGACATGGGCAAAGAACCAGAGCCCAAAGCCCGGAATAAGGAAGGTAACCAAAACCGGAAGCAGGTAGGATTTGATGAATCCCACCTTCGAAGGCTTCGGTTTGGATTGCATGGAACCTCAGTCGCAGGCCCGGCCGGCTCCCTCGCTTCCGAGGTTGAGCAGGGCCGGCGGCGACGCGGACAATCATAGTTTCGAGCCGCGCGATGGCAAGCCCGTTGTCATCAAGGGAACTCAGGGATCCCGGTGAACCGTTTGGGGCGAGAAAGCAGGCAAACAGACCGCGATGTACTCGGCGCCCTCGGGGCCGGGCGTGCTGTACTGGACCCACTCGCGGGCCCGGGTAAGGATTCCCTGGCCCGCGGCTACTTCGAGCGCGCCGTCGCGATGGGTCACGCGCAAGGAGCCCTTCAGCACGATCGTGAATTCGTCGAATTCCGGGCTCTGGCCGGGCTCGACCCATCCGCTTGGGCTGCGCATGCGAGCGATGCTGAGCCGGTTTTCGGCGGAGTTAACGCGGCCTACAAACTCTTCGATGATTTTGGGTTTGTTACCGGCGGCGGTGATGCGCGTCGGCGTTGGAATAAGTGTGGGCATAAGTTAGCCGGAATATTGTTACGGCAGGATTGAAATAAACGAAAGAAGCTGGAGTTTCAACACTGTCGGAAACCGACGATGCCAGCTGCGTGAACGCGGAAAGTTAGCGACGGTCCAGCAAGGCCGTTTCAACCGGGACGAGGACTGAACGAGCCTATTCCTGGCCGGCGTCCGACTCGGACGAAGCCGGGGAGGTTTCCCCGGGTTCGGACTCGCGAGGATTTTTGGCGCGCTTGTTTCGAGGCAAAGGGCTGAGCAGGACATTGAGGTCGCGGTCGCCCAGCATTTTCGGCGGCGAGTCTGCCTGGCCGTAAAGTGACAGGTCCCGAACGAACTGGTTCATGACGTTGAAGCCAATTTCCTTGTGCGCTTTTTGGCGGCCGCGGAAGCGGAGTTTGATTCGGACCTTCATGTCATCGCAAAGGAACTGGATGGCATGGTTGCGCTTCACCCCAAGATCGTGCGGATCGATGGCGGGCGAAATCTGCAGCTCTTTCATCTTGCTGGCAGCCTGGCGGGAATCCTTGTTCCGCTTGGCTTCCTCGTAGGTAAACTTGCCATAGTCCACGATGCGGCAGACCGGGGGTGTGGCGTTGGCGGCGATCTCGATTAGGTCGAGTCCTTTATCGCGGGCCAGCTTCAAAGCATCGCCCAGGGGCATGACGCCAAGCTGCTGCTTGAGATCGTCGATCACCCGGACTTCGCGGGCGCGAATCTTCCCGTTTCGACGGTGTAACGGCTCGCGTGATTGAAACGAACGGGGAAAGGGACGGCTCAATGCAGATCCGTCGGTTGAAGGTGGCTCATGCGCAAATCGAAAACCAAACCAGCTGAAATGTACGATTGATACTTAATGCAAAGCTATTTTCGCACATAGCCTGCGGCAGGCAAGCAAAAATCGAAAGCCTCGAGGGCAGGCCAGCTACAGTCCCCTTAAGGCCGATCCTTATACCACGGTTTTCAGCGGCTGAACGGCAGGTTTTGCTTGATACGATAGACATCGGTAGACCCGAGGAGCTTGGCCTTGCGCAAGGACCGTCGGCGTTTGGCATTCTTATTTTGGAGCAAATGGCGTTTGCCGGCGCCGCGGAACAATACTTTGCCGGTGGCGGTCAGTTTGAACCGTTTTGACACCGATTTTCTGGTTTTAACACCCTTGGGACGTCGCATATAGGTTCGTTTGGGTTGAGAGATCAGGAAGGGTTAACGGGCTCAGTAAATTTTTGCCGATTATTTTCCACGGTATTTCGACGGGTTGCGTATCCGGTCCAGCCGTTCGGCCTCCAACTCATTTCGGGCTGCGCGTCCGCGCCATTGTCTGACGCCAACCGCGACCGTTTGCGGCAGCAACCATAGCTGTTTGAACAGGTGGCCGATGGTCAGGCCGATGAGTTTCAACAGTTGCATAGCTTCGGGGTTGGCTCCCAGGCGGGAAAAGTGTTGAGGTCTTGCAAGGTGAGCGCACAGACCTGTTTTCCCAGGCGC
>DASYTB010000503.1:0-1520 GCA_036002705.1 Verrucomicrobiia bacterium | reverse complement strand
GCACGGCCCATTACACTTATTCCGGCGGAGGATTTAGCGAATTTTTTGAACAACTTTTTGGACGGCGCACGGGCTCTTCGGGCAGCGATTCCGCAACCCGCAACCCGCAAGCCAACACGGAGCCATCAGGTGACGACCGGGGAGATGACTTGGAGTCTGACATCTGGGTGAGCCTCGAAGAAGCAGCGGCAGGAGCTGTTCGGTCCATCACGATGCGTCGCGCCGTTCGCTGCCCCGTGTGCCTCGGCCTGGGCCAGCACGAGGGGCATTCCTGCCAACAGTGCGGAGGCAAAGGAGACTTCCTCCGCTCCGAAACGTACAAGGTAAAAATTCCCAAAGGCATTCGGGAAGGCGCGTTCCTGCGCGTTCCCGGACGCGGCGAGGAAGGCACTAATGGCTCGCCTCCGGGTGATCTTTATCTGAAAGTAAAATACGGGCAGCATCCGGAATTTCGCGTCGAACATGGCTGCCTGGTTCACGATTTAGAATTGGCCCCGTGGGAAGCAGTGCTCGGCGCGGCTGTCCGCATCCCCACCCTCTCCGGACCCGCCACCATCAAAGTGCCCGCCGGAACGCGCGGCGGCCGAAAACTTCGCATCAAAGGCCGCGGATTGCCTTCGGCGGACGGTGCCGCCGGAGATCTGATTGTCCACGTGAAAGTGCAGGTTCCAGAAAATGCCGGAGCGAACGAACAACGCCTCTGGCAGGAGCTCGCTCGGGAATCCAATTACAGTCCCCGCGATAATTAGTGCGCCTGATCGCGAAAGTCCCCCGCTGGCACCTATTCTTTCCGACTTCCACCAGCCGGCGACCGAAGCGCTGTTTGAGCAGGAAATTCCAGAAGCTGACGATCAGGCTGATGACAAAGTTGCTGAACGTGAGATTCAGCGTTAGGCCAGCCGTGAGACTAATCCAGAGTCATCTTTGACGACTCGCACAATTTTGAACTGGGAAACCCGCTTGCAGGAAAGGCGAGTTCAGAGAACCATAAGCGCCAATGACCATTTGCTGGTTCATTTCAAAAACGGTTCGGCAACTCTCCGAGATGTGCCGGCAAATGCGGCGTGTGGCGAACGAGCAACGCGATTTGCTTTCGCCGGAAGCCGTCGCGGCGCTTGAGGAATCGCGGCGGGAGGCGCTTTCGGCGATTCATTCCGGCGCGGGCAAGAGTGAACTCGAGAAGCAGATGACCAAACTCGAGGAGGCGGCGCGGAAATGGTTTAAGCCTTACGCCAATGCCGCCGTGCGGGAAAACGTTAAGGAATTCCTCGTGGCGGTCGTTACGATTCTCGCTTTCACGACCTTTTTTCTGCAGCTCACCAAAATCCCAACCGGGTCCATGCAACCGACGCTTTTCGGTATCACGCATCAGGACCTGCGCGGCACAAACGCGGAAGTTCCGCCGTTCTGGAAGCGTTTCGTTTTGTATTGGACGCAGGGCATCTCTTACGTGCATCTGGTCGCGCCGGAGGATGGCGAGATCACGGGAGTTGAATCACCGCACATTCTACTGCCGTTCG
>DASYTB010000502.1:0-13714 GCA_036002705.1 Verrucomicrobiia bacterium | reverse complement strand
GGATTTCTCATGCCGGTGTTGTTCGGTTGAAGAGCTTGATTAAGGCGGCCCCGAATTTTTCTCTCTCTCCAGGACGAAGAGCGATACGCCACAGACACAACGCCGCAATGACCGAGACGACCACGCCCTGCGTGAGCAACGCATAAATGCTGCGTCCGAAATCAGGGGTCGTGAGATGGCGTCCAAACAAGATCAGGGCGACGATCGGAAGGCAGGCGAGCCAGGTTGGAAACAGGACTGTCCGGGCGAGACACCAGCCCGTGAGATTCGCTTCGCGGGCGGCCCAGGGCCAGATCGAGAACCATCCAAAGATAAAGGTCGCCACGAGGGATCCGATCGCGACGCAGACGACGTTTCGGTAATAGTGCAAAAGGCCGATACTCAAGGCCAGGTTCAACAAGGCCTCGCCCATGCCAAGCCACATCAACCGCCGCTCGTGGCCGGTCATCATGAAGATTCGTTTCGAGACGCTTTGCGTGAGGATGGTCGTATAACCCCAGAGCAGAAGCACTTCACCGGTCCAAAAGGTCTGCGGATTCGAGGGCCTGCCCGTGAGCACCCAAAGAAGCTGATCCATATAAAATGCGGCGAGGAGATAGAGAGGTGTCGCGATCATGACGCTAAAACGGTTTCCGTTCACCAGAAGATCGCGCAGGAAATCCTTATCACCTTTCGCATGCAAATGGGCGGCGGCGGGAGAGAGAGTTTCCGGAATTTGCAGGGCAAAGCCGCTGAACATTTCGGCGATTTTTGACCCGGCCTGGTAAATCTTGACCGCAGAGAGCGCGAGCATCGTGCCGAGAACGATCTGATCGGTGCGGGTAAGAATCACGGTCGTCAGCGTGGTGACGTAGGCGAAGAGCGAAAAACGCATCGTGTTCTGAACCATGCCTCTGGAAAAAAGCGAGAGCTTGATCTTAACCTGAGGCATGGAAGTCAGGGCAAACAACCCGCAAACCAGTTCGGCGAGAGTGCTGCACCCCAGCGTAATGATAAGCATCGCCTGCAAGCCCCAATGAAAATGTAATGCCATCAAGACCAGCGTGAAGCTGGAGAGAAATCCCGCCAGCAGAATGTAATTGGCGAGGCTAATCCTCTGCTGACCTTTCAGCATTTCCGGGAACATTCCCATGGGGAAGGCCAGGCCCATTCCACAAAAGAACACCTTCAGGACCGAAGCAAAGAGCGGTTTGTTGGCGGGATCTTTAATCGCGAAGAGCTCGATGATATAAGGCGATAACAACACTCCGGCGACGATCACAACGACGGCGATGGCCGTGTAACAAAAGAAAATCGTGCTCAAGACGCGGCTGAGATCATCCCACTTTTTCAGGGCGGAGAGTTCGGCGACGCGCTTCTGCGCGGTAAAGCCGAATCCGAAATCAAGCAGGATGCCATAACCGATCACGCTCCAAAGCGTTCCCCAAAAACCGAACTCTTCGTCGGTCAGCGAATTGAACATCTGGCGAAAAAGAATTACGCCCAGGCCCATTCGAAGAATGAGAAAGATGTAATTAGAGATCGAATTCTTATAGATCCGCCGTTTTATTTCCTCCTGATTCATGGCTGGCTATGATTTAAAGTTTTCGTGTGCCTGGAGCAGGCAGGCGTTTAACTGGGCGGCGAGCACCGAGACATTCGGCTCAAAAAGCATCGTGTCGTGCTTCCCTGGCACTTCGCGAATCTCGATTTCCCTGGCAAGTCCAGCCCAACCGTACTGGGGGTCGGGAATGAGGGCTGGATCTTTCTCGGCGGCGTTAAAAAGCGTGACCTTCCCACCATAATACGACGACCGGTACTCTTCCAACGCCTTGAGATTCGTATTATAGACGTGTTCGAGTTTGGCCAGGCGCGCGTCCGAAAGCTCTCCACTGGTCCCGGCGGAGGGGTCTGCCTGGCGAAACCGCATTTTGTTCGCAATGCGCGCTTCGCGCGTGTACCTCGCTTTTTCGCGCGCATAGATGACCCAGCGTCGCGGCGACATCCGAAGAAAGCAGCGCAACCGATGGACAAAGTACCGATAATTACCAATTCGCGGAGGCGCGGCCACTGTCTCGAGGAGCGCGAGCAAAGCGACTTTTTCACCACGGGCGCGCAGGAGTCGCGCCATTTCCACCGCCAATATCCCGCCATAACACCAGCCGCCGAGGTAATAGGGACCGTTCGGAAAATTCTTTTGCAGCAGTTCCACATAGCCACGAGCCATCTCCAGAATGGAGTCCTGGCTGAGTCGCGGCTCCTTCAATCCGAGAGATTGAAGCCCATAACACGGCTGGTCTGGCCCGAGGCGGTAAACCAGGTTGCCGTAGCCTAAAATGTCCCCGGGCGTCGTGTGCAACAGGAACAAGGGAGGCCGGTCGCCCGATTTTTGGAGCGGCACCAGACTGGACCATTGGGTCGTGGAGCTGCTCGTTAGTTCACTGGCGAGGCTCTCAACGGTTGAGGCCTGGTAGAGCGTCCCGAGCGGAAGCTGCCGTCCGGTCGCCCTTTGTATTTCGACGAGGAGTTCAAGGGCTTGCAGCGAATCTCCTCCGAGTTCAAAAAAGCTCGTGTGAATATCGACGGGAGCACGCTTGAGCACGCGTTCGAAAAGAAGCTGCAACTGGAGCTCGAGCGAATCGCGCGGACCGTTGATCGTGCGAAGATCGACTTCATCGTGCGGTTCAGACAGAGCCTGGCGATCCACTTTGCCGCTCGGGAGAAGCGGCAGCTTCTCGAGGCGAACGATAGAGGCCGGCACCATGAAGTCCGGCAGTTTGGACTTAAGAAAGGAAGTAATCTCCCGGGTATGAATGGGTGATTCCGAGGTGAAGTAGGCGACGAGCTTCCGGTCGCCGGAAATATCGGGACGCAAGGTCACGATCGCTGCACGAATCGCCGGATGCTGGCAAAGGCAGTTCTCGATTTCGCCGAGTTCAACGCGGAACCCGCGGATTTTGACCTGATCGTCCAATCGGCCGAGAAATTCCAGGTTGCCATCCTCGAGGAAGCGGCCGAGATCGCCCGTTCGATAAAGCCGAGCGTCGGGTTCATCTGTAAACGGGTTGGGAACAAAGCGGCTCTCCGTCAGGTCCGATCGATGGTGATAACCGCGAGCAAGCTGCCGGCCTCCAATGTAGAGCTCGCCCGGAATGCCGATTGGAACCGGGTTGCCGCCCGGATCGAGAACGTAGATTTTCCGGCCTCCGCGGGCGCGGCCGATCGAGACCACATCCGGTTCGGCATCATCCTCTTTTTCGCAGGGGATTTCCCAGGATGTCGCGGTGATGGTTGCTTCGGTCGGGCCATACGCGTTTATGAGCCGCACTTTGGACAGCGGCGTTTTTCGCCAGACGGCCAGCTTTTCCGGAGAGAGCGCTTCGCCGCCAACAATCAGAAGGCGCAAGCCATTGCTCGGAATTATCTCGGAATGTCGGGACCATTCATCGGAGAGTTGGTGCCAATAGGCAGTCGGAAGGTCCGCCACCGTTATTTCGAAATCGCGCAGATTGCGCGCGAACTCGCGCGCGCTCCAGACCTCGTTGCCGCGGACCAGGACCGATGCGCCACTGATGAGCGGTGGAAGGCATTGTTCGAGAGAAGCATCGAAGTTAAACGAAGAAAACTGCAGGACGCGATCTCTCGGGCCGAGCCGATAGGTTCTCCGGCAATCGAGGCAGTGGTCCGCGAGGGATTGATTGGGAATGAGAACCCCTTTCGGCGCGCCCGTGGAGCCGGACGTGTAGATGAGGTAAGCCGCGTTTTGGCCAGTAGCGGCTGGCGGCGGATTCCGTTCGGCATCCGGACGCCGACCGTCCATTGGTTTGTCGAGGTAAAGAAGCCGCGACGAACCAACCTTTGGCAGAAACTCCGTGAAACGCTGCTGAGTAATCACGACCGGCGCTGCACAATCCTGGAGCATGAAGGCCAGCCGGTCTCGCGGATAGGCGGTGTCGAGCGGGACGCATGCCCCTCCCGCCTTCAGGATCGCCAAAAGAGCGACAATCATCTCGAGGGACCGGTCGAGGAACACCCCCACGAACACTTCGGGTCCGACGCCCATCTGCCGCAGCGCGTGCGCCAGCCGATTGGCTCTCCGGTTGAGCTGCCGGTAAGTCATTTGCTCCAACGGACCGGTTTTGTTCGGGAGCGCGAGCAGGAGAGCAATCGCATCAGGACACCGCTCGACCTGGGTCTCGAAGAGCTCAGCGAAAGTTTGTTGCGCCGGCTCGAAATCGGATTGATTCCACTCGATGAGCAGTTGCCGGCGTTCGTCCGGCGGCAATATCTCCAAATCTCCGACCAGGTTGTCCGGGCGATCCAGCAGCGATTCCAGGATCGTCGTTAGATGCGCGCCCATCCGTCGGATGGCGTCTTTCGCAAAGAGATCCGTCCGGTAAACAAGCTCGATTTGTTGATTGGCCAGAACGTGAATCGTTACTGGACATTCGGCCACTTGAAGGTGCTTCACCGAGATTTCCTCGTGCAAGCAAAGAAGACTCTCGCCAGCTTCCGGCTCATTGGCCGGAGCCGGGTCCTGAAGGGATTGCAACCAGGTCCGGGAGTTTTGTTGGAGCGGGATTTCAACGCGAACGCGGGTCTTTGCGCCCGCGGAGTCGCCGACGGTAAAGGCAGCCGCCGGTTCGCCGGTATAGCGGTGAAGGAGATAAGCCCATGAAGCCAGATAAAGTCCCTTCAATTCGCGGGGAGATCGGCGCGCCAGTTGGTGAGCCAGATATGAGTGGATAGGCCTGGTCTCACGGTTGTATTCCGTTCCCGCCGATTGATTTCGCGCGCGGAAGCCGAGTGCGGCACTCAGCTTCGTTTGCGTAGAATCCATCCACTCACTCAGCCGAAAACCAGTGCGAAGAAAGAGAGTCTGAAAACCAAACTTCTGATAGAGGCGCTGGGCGGAGCTGTTTTGCTCGACCTGAAGAAATACCGTTCCGCAGTGTTGCTCGCGCGCGAGAGCGAGAATGTGGGCGACCAATTCTCTCGCGTATCCTTTTCGGCGCTCTCCCGGAGGCGTCCCCACGTTATAGAGGCACGCCAGGTCACCATGTGTAATGAGCGAACCAACTGAAACCGCTTTTCCTCCGGCCAGAAGGATGAAATGGCGGATGAAATGGCGCACCTGCCCGGCGCCGGTTGAGCTTGCCTGCCGGAGCACGCGCGCGTAGCCAGGCTCGCGCGTCAGAAAGGAAGCAGAAAATGTGGCGACAAAGGCATCCAAGTGCTCAGCCGTGACCTCCTGAACTCTCGCGGATTTTTCGAGGGACTGTGAAGAATCCGAGAAAGCCATCCACGCTTCCTGGTCGAATTTTTCATAGCCCGCTCGTGAAAGCACCGGAGCTTGTTCCACCGCGGGTTCGCAAACATAGACTACAGGCCGCCGCCCCGCGCAGGAGAGACGGTCCGAGGCGGCATGGAGAAAACTTTCAAGGTCGGCCGTGGATCCTCGCAGCCACGCCGCGTGATTCCACATCGGGACGCGCGTGGCTTCGGAGAAAACAAGCAACCCGCCCGGCTGCTCCGCCATTTGAGAAATGAAGCAACCACGCTGGCAGGCATAATGCGCCTTCAACAAGGTTGTACGATCGACTTCTGTTAAGGTTGGTTCACTTAACATAAGTTGAAAGGGATCCTCTCCACTTATTTGCGCAGGAAAACAAACGTATCTTCCTCTTCGCGCGCGACCCGGAAGCCCAGGCCGATCAGGCTCGCGACAATATTGTAGGTCACCTCTTGTCCCATGACTTTGGGATGCAGCTCGATGATGATCTTACTGACCTCTTCTGGAACCTGGCTCAAATCCAGAAACTGTTCGGCGCCTTCAATATCTATGATCAGCACATTGATCTTTTGTCCGGCGAGTTGCAGCAGGGTCTGAAGAGTCCCCGCCGGGACGCGAACTGTTTTCACGCCGGATTGAGCCGCGTTGTTGTAGCAGATCGAGTTTTCCCAAAAGTCGCTGCCGACTTCGAGATCGACGTAACCATCCGCATGGGCGAGAGCCATATTCCAAACGCGAGGCTCCAGGCCGTTCAATTCGTAATTCCGTTTTAGAATCTGGTAAGTTTTCGGATTGGCCTCGAACGTGGCGTAGTTCTTTATCCCGAGCTTTTTCTGGCAAATAAGTCCGATAAATCCAATCGCACCGCCGATTTCCAGCACGGAATCGTTTTGGTTCAGGAAATCAAAGCACATCCTTTTTTCGTGCGCTTCATACGCGCCGCTCAGGAGACGATTTCGAATTTTGCTCGAAAGGCCGGAGACGTCCAACTTCAGGCCCTCAAGGGCGACCTCGGTAATCTTTGGCAGGACGTATTTGAACCGGTAGAGGGTTTGGAATTCCTGGAAGAGGTGGTAAACAAGTGTTTTCTGAAAAAGGCTTTCTGTTTGCATAGGTCAGATAGCATTTGCGGTTATTCTTTGTCCGGGTCTGGCTGAACCAAAACGTTCGTTGTGCGTGAAGGCGTGCTCTGCTTCGATGGTCATCAGACTGAATATCTCCGGGATGGCCGAAACCTGCGCCGGCAATTCAGGCTGGTTTGTAAAAAGGGCAGCGTAACTATGCTTGTCCGTGGGGTGATAACCATGCATCGCTCGAATGGGACGTTCGCCCATATGGCTGGGCACGATCAAGACGCCTTCCTGCACGAGGAAGATCAGCTCGCCAAAATATCGATCCGGGAATAGAGCATGCATCCGTTCCAGCTCGGTATCGGGAATTATTCGCCCTTGAGGGACGTTCTGGAGAGCGCTGGTAACGAGCTGGCGTGCTTGTTCATTAAAGAACCAGAACCGCGCCATGGTCGAGTCGTAAACGACCGCATAGTCCTTCTCCATTTGCACCGGCAAGGCATTGATCTTTGTACGCAGGTCGAGCAACTCGTCGCAGTTGGCCATCCCGTGATCGCTGAAGACATAAAGGTGTATCTCGCGGTAATGGTATTTCGCGGCATCGAGCAGTTCCTGGATCCAGTGTTCGTACTCGCGCAGCTTGACTGGAATTTCCGGGGATTGGTTGCCGACGCGATGAAGCAATCCGTCGAGCCCGGGCCAGTAAACGAAGCTGAAGTCGATGGTCTGCTCGCCAATCTTCTCCTTCAGAAGATCGAGGTTCTCTCGCTCCGTCTTGTCCGGATCGCTGACAAAATAAGGAATATGGCGGCGAGTCAGGAAATCGAAGATATTTGGGCCCTGGTTCATTCCGCCGGGTTTGAGCGGACTTTTCTTCTCGGTGAAGTCATAGAGGCTGATGTGTTTGAAGGGAATGTTGTAGAGGTCGAAGTAACCGCGAAAATTCAGCCGGCGCTTCACGAACTTAGTCAGGAGCCGGCGGACAATGCGTCTGCCGGTCAGCGCCGAAGGCAGCCAGCGCAGGGGACGCAAGGGGCGGAAGGGAGAATTGATCGGGTCATAGACAAAGTAGCACCAATTCCGGTGTTCCACGGGCCACCGACCGGAAAGGATGCTCGGGACGCAGGTGGAACTGTAGCCGAAGACTGATTCGAGACGGTGGCGATGCGGGGCAAAGCCCTTCGCAAACGGGTCGTTCTTGACGATCTCCCACCCGCAGGCATCCAGCATAATAAACAAAGGCAGTACTTCTTTCACCAGACCTCCTAGTGTCGTTAGTGGTTTACTCGGCCATGATCAAAAATGTTTGATCATCGTTAAGACTTGAAGTCGATTGAAAGCTGGCCAACTCCGACGCCAGCTCCTCCTTGAGTTCTTCCGCCGTCTTGCGCCCCGCAGCGCTTTTCCTCAGCCAGCGGATCAGCCGCTCCTGTCCGAAGAATTCGCCGGCGGAATTGCGGGCTTCGGTTAAGCCATCGGTGTAAAGCAAGACACGGCAGTTCCGGGGCAGAATCTCGGTGTGGTTCGAAAAGGTTGTGTCCGGCAAAATCCCCAAAGGAAGACCTTCGGGAGCAAGGGTCTTAACGTTGCCCTCGCCATCAAGCGCGAGCAGCACCGGGCAATGACCGGCGCTGGCGGCCGTGATCCGGCGAGCGCGGCTGTCCACATACACCAATTGCGCGGTGATGAACATATCAACGCCGGAAAGCTCTTCGAAAAGGAGACGGTTGACGCGCGCGAGCAGGGCGGCGGGCTGGTTCATCCACTCCGGCACGGCCCGCAGCAGGCTGCGCAGAATCGCGGCGAACATCGCGGCCGGAATGCCCTTGCCCATCACATCCGCGATAATCAGGAGCAGTGTATCGTCCGTGATCTTTATCACGTCATAGAAATCGCCACCAACCTGGTGCGCGCTTTCGCAAAAGCCCGCCAGACCGTAACCGGAAAGCCGGGGAATGGCCTTGGGCAAAAGCGAACGTTGAATTGTTTTGGCGATCTCGAGTTCGCGGGAGACCAGCCGGTTGCGCACCAGTTCATCGGTAAAACGGGCGTTCACAATTTGAATCGCCAAAAAGTCAGCGAACGTATGCACCACGTTGGCCTGAACGGCGGTAAACGAGCCGGAAGACTTCGCGATCGTGAGCGTGCCGATCAAAGTATCTCCCAGGTAGATCGGGTGAACGAGCCCCACGGAGCCGGGGCGGACCTTGCTGAGTGGATCGGAATCCTTGAGCGGGTTCAAATAATCGAACCAAACATCTTCGCGGGCGGAAGCTGCCTCCGCCTCCACCGAGCGGGTGGCCGCTTCCGGCAAGGAAAGCGCCGGGAGAAGCACGCTTGAATCCGACGAAACGAACATTTCGAGTTTCGCTTCGCCGAGACGCGCCTGGCGAAAGACGAACCATTCCGCGGAAGTGATTTGGGCAAGGTCGCCGAGCAAGCGGCGGGCAAAATCCTCGAGGTCGTTGCTCTTGCCCAGTTCGGCGCTGCACCGAAAAATCGCGGAGAGCGACTCGTAACAGAAGCTCAGCTCTTCGGCCATGTCGCGGATGACCTTTTCGCTCTCGCTCAAGCGCCCTTGTAATTCGCCGTGCACTTCCGATTGCTGTCCGTTGAGCAAAGCGACCGTTCCGTGGCGATTCTTCTGCATGACCAGGCAATTCTCTCCGCGCCCGCGAAAGTACTGCACCCGGTCCATCACCGATTGGATCAGATAAAGACCGCGCCCGGTTTCGGAGGCGGCATCAGGCAAGTCGATCTGCTTCGGCCATTCAAAGCCGTTGGTGTGGTCATTGACGCGCAGTTCGAGCTGCTCGGAGCTCCAGAGAACCTCGACCTGAATCTTTCGTTGGCGCGCCGCCGCGTTCACGTATTTGATCGCATTGTTGCAGGCCTCCGCGACCGCGAGTTCGCTGGCGTGCACCTCATCGCTCCCGGCGCCATGTTCGCGCAGGAAATCGCGAATCAGCGACGTCATGGGGCGCACCGCGCCCAAATCGCAGTCCAGCGCAAGCCGCAGCGCGGCATTGCGTGATGCCGGTAGGCCTTCCGCGCTCATCCTCAATTATTGATGATCTCGAAAATGCGATGCATGCGAGTGAGTTCCAGAATCTGCTGCACGGGCGGAGTCGGGTTGACCAGCCGTACCGTCCCATTCCGATTACAAGTCGTTTTGTGGAGCGAAATGAGCGCGCCCAGGCCGCAACTATCCACAAAACTTGTCTCCGAGAGATCGATGGCAATGTTCTTGTGAACCTCTCCGAGAGCGCCTTTAACCTCGTCGCGAAATGTTTGCGAATTCGCCGCGCCTAGTTCTTTAATTCCGCTCACGTTGAGCGTTTCACCTTGAGTTTCAACCTTCATAAAGTGTCTCCGTGGGTCTCCAGACGGGTGGCTCAAACTTTTTGCGCTCACCTGTTTCGAAACGCCTTCTCATTTAAAAAGAAGTGGGTGTTTGGGAGCAATCGGGATGGCACTGTTTGCTTTCGGCCTCATCGTCCCACCATATTCTAGGGGACTCCCCGACCAATGATCGCGCGCCGTGCGGGCTTAGCTTTGCAGCTTCTGCGCGAGCGAAATGACCGTTTCGAATGGGCGCGACAGCGCGCTTTGAACTCGCGGAGCAGGCTCTTTTTTGTGCTGCTTGTCCCGGCGCTTAACGCTCTCTGCGAGAGAAGTCATGAGAAACTGGTCCGTCACGAACGTGTGGGATGCAGTCTTCCAGTTGATCAGCAGATTGCCCACCGCCAGTGAATCTTTCAGCTCGGTCAGCGTGCCGAGAAATGTGTCCGGACCGAGCCAGCTATTCGCCACCGCGCACGCGGCATCGACCACCACTCCGTCTTCCAGGAAGGCGTTGGGACCCACGATCGAGTTTTTGCCGATGCGCACGTTGTCTCCGAGCCAGCAGGGACCAATCAATTGCGCGCTGCTCGCGATGCGGGTTCGCCTTCCGGCCCAGATGCCCGGCTGGATGTGGCGAAAACCGATTCGTTTGCCCTCGGCGGCACGCGGAAGCCATAGACTGAGAGACTCAAACCACTTCGCGTAGGAAGAGAACAGCTGGCTGTCGGGTAAATCCGGCAAATGGTCGGCTTCGATCACATCGAGCGGTTCGGGCGCCCAGTCGCTTTCGTAAGCGGGCCGATAGCGCTTGCGCGCCTCGGCGGGAGTGATATCCCGGACTTCGTGAAACACTTCGATTTTCAGCCCCCAGCGCGAGCCGTCACCGACCTCCTGTTCGATCTGTTCTTGTCCGTCGCCCGCGATCAGCCGCACTTCCCGGAAATTCCGGCAAGCGAGGTGATGCATCCACGTGGCGATGAAGGTTTCACCGAGCAAAGGGAGCAGGGCCAGGGGTTTTGAATCCGCCAAAACGGGAATCCCGTTGGCTTGGTTAGGGCAGATCAATATGGTTTTCATTTCTTCAAATCAGCAGGCTCCGCGCCCGAGCAAGACCGCGGGGACCGTCTTCACCAGGATTTTCAAGTCCAGCCAGAAGCTCTGCGATTCGATGTACTCGACATCCAGTTGGACTTGTTGCGGAAAATCAATTTCGGAGCGCCCGCCGATCTGCCAGAAGCAGGTCAGGCCCGGCGTCACCTCCAAACGTCGGCGATCCGCCGGGGTGTACTTCGCCACTTCGCGCGGCACGGGAGGCCGCGGCCCAACCAGGGACATGTCACCAATCAGCACGTTGTAAAACTGAGGAAATTCATCGATGGAAAATTTACGCAGCCACTTTCCGGCCTTTGTGATCCGCGGGTCATCGCGAAGTTTGAAGGTCACCCCCGCCGCATGTTCGTTTTTCTTGAGGATGGCCTGCAACCGCTCCTCCGCGTCCACGCCCATCGAGCGAAACTTGAACATCCGGAACTCACGGCCCCATTTCCCGACCCGGCGTTGCGCGAAAAAAATCGGCCCGCGATCCTCGAGTTTGATGCAAAGGGCCACGATGGCGAAAAGCGGCGCGAGCAAAATGAGAGCGATGCCACTGAAGATGATATCGACAACGCGCTTTAAAAACTCCGCGCCAAAAACGATGCCTCGCCAGGAGAGCCGCTTCATTTGGGAGCGGGCGTTCAAGCGCCAGCGGCCCCAGGGCGTTTGGGTGGCGGTGAACCGTTCGAACAATAGGGCATTGATTTCCTGCTCACTCATATACCAACCAGAGAGTTAAAGTTTTTTTTTTGAAGAGTCGCCGCGAGCTGATCCACAGCCGCGGCCCTGACGGGAGCTTGCAAAACGACATCCGCCCACTTCTCCTGCGGCGAGACAAAACGCTCGAACATCGGGAGAGTGTAGCGGTGCAGTTGCTCAAGCACCTGCTCCCGGGTGCGGCCGCGTTCCAGCGTGTCCCGATGCAAACGGCGCTCGATGCAAAGTTCGTTCGAACTGCGAATAAAAACTTTCAACAAAAAAAGATTTCGAACGGCCGCGCGGCGGAAAAGCCACAGGCCTTCGACAATAACGATAGGCGCGGGACCAAGCGCGATTTCGTCAGGCAACCGGCCATGCGTCACAAAATCGTAACGCGGGACTGCCGCCGCTTTTCCCCTCGTGACCTGGAGTAGCACTTGTTCCAAACGGGCCCAATCAATAGCGCGAGGATGGTCGAAATTTAATCGCGCGCGCCGGCCAGAAGACAGATGCGAACGGTCCCGATAGAAATCATCCTGCGAGAGCCGGGCGGCTTTGGCTGGGAGGGCTTGCTGGAGACGCTCGGCGAGCCAACTCTTGCCCGCACAACTTCCTCCCACGATTCCCACAATTTGCGACGACTCCGCTTGCATACTTGTTTCACGGGGTCCGTCAGTTTCGGCAGTGTCTTGCTTGCCCTGACCCCGCCCGCGTCAGCCTCAGACTAAAACATTGGCCGCTCGCAACAATAAGGGGCGTGCACGTTTGGCGTGGCAGAAATTCCCCCTCCCCACTGTCAGGGTTCTCCGCTTTCAGAAGCCTTTAAAGATCAACCGGTTAGCTTATCATCTGCTGAGTCCGACGCAGGGGAACCCTGAGGTTCAGGTTTGAGTGCTTCAGCCAAAAGCTGCTTTTCCACCGGGCCGAGGGGCAAACTCAGCGCGGCGTGGCGGCCTTTCTCACTCATTTTTGCCCAACTCTTTTGCAGGGCATTAATAATTGTTTGATGCTCCAGCCTCGCCGCCAGTTCCGCCAACTGGTGCTCAACGAAAACCAGACAGAGCGCGTCTTCCAACGTTTGGCTGTCTGGATCACGCGGAAAATTTTGCTTCAGGTTCAAGGCCCGCACCTTGGCAATTGTTTCTTCGTCATAGCCGCATTCGCGCAGGATATTCTCGGAAAGTTCGGCGTGAAACTGTTTCAACCGCGAGCGCCACTTGTGATACCCGGGGCGATCCGGCGAAAAATCGGCGCGGGGTATCCGCCATCGGCAAATATGCTGGCAACGAGCAGCGAGTCTCAGGGATTCGGATGCTTCGGGGGCCAACTTGAGGACCCACTTGCTCAGCCATCGCGCGTGTGCCAGTTCCCGAGGCATGCGCACTCCCTCCACCAGTTCACCGTTCGGATCAGCGGAGTTTTCTTCATCAAAGCGCCGGATCGCTTTCTCGAATCGGCTCGGGTCCGTTGGCAGGTTCATTAGCTTTCCTCCATCCATATTCCGTAGCAGAAGCGAGCTTATCAAACGCAATCCGCTTTGGCTGAACCGCGTGATTTGCGGCAGGGTGGTAATTGTAACCCCTCAGTTTGGTGGTGCGAGGCTCTCCCCCAGGCTCTTCACCATCGAGCCATACTGCAACAAAGCTCGGCGAGCCTCGCTCCACCCCAACTTCAAAGCCATTACCAGGCAATTTTATAATCGCATTTCCATTTCCGCGAGGGTTGTGGCATGGTGGGCTAAAAGCATTTTAAAGCATTTAGTTTGCGCATGAAAACTGTTCGATTGCTCTCAAGGGGGGTATTGCTGTCTGCCGTTTTGCTGGGAATTCAAGGCTCCTTTGCTCAGGGGACTAATGACACAAACCATGTTACCGGCCAATGGGATTTCAACTCAGGTGATTTGCGCGCGACGGTCGGAACCGCGCTGCAATATGTCGGCGGCATTGACGCCGATACGACTTTTGTCAGTTCGCAGATCGCCGGCGCGTCGGCCAAAGTCATGAGTTTTCCGTCAGCCGCGCCCAGCCAAGGTTACCTGATGTATCACGGAGCGAAACCCAATGGCGGCGGAACAAATGTCAACGAGTACACGTTGATTATGGATTTGATGTGGCCGGATATCAGCGATGGCACTTTCCGCGCGCTTTTTGATACGGACACAAACGCCACGACCGGAGACGCGGCCATGTTCGTGAACCCGGACAACGCAATTGGCGTTTTCAATGATTACGCC
>DASYTB010000501.1:0-2837 GCA_036002705.1 Verrucomicrobiia bacterium | reverse complement strand
ATTCGAGCGGAAGACTTTGTCATGGAAATCCCCCGAGCTGGAATCCACTCTTTTCAATTCCGCGAAGGGTATGGCAAAAAATGACAATGGCATTCGGACTGCTCTTTAGACTCGGATGCAACCGCGAGAAAACCTTTAGCCTCAAGAATATATGCGCTCCCAGCGATACACCAGGTCCGCTTTTACGCTGATCGAAATCATGATTGTGATTGCGATTATCGGCCTTTTGGCCGCAGTCGCCATTCCGAGTTTCGTGAAAGCGCGCCTGACCACGGAGAAGAACGCCTGCATCAAGAATTTACAGCAAATCGAAGGCGCGAAACAACAGTGGGCGCTGGAGAACCACCTCAGTGGTGGTGCAGCCACGGTTGTTTCCGAAGTGAATACCTATATCAAGGGCGGCGCACCCTCCTGTCCCGGCGGGGGCGCTTACACCTACGGAAGAATTAGCGAAGACGCCATCTGCACGGTCAGCGGGCATTCACTTTGAAGGCCTTGGCGATGCGCTCCGCAGCCTCTTTTTGCTTCTGCTGCTTGCGCAGTTCATGGACATGCCGATAGCCGACTAATTTGCGCCGCTGCTCGTCCCAAAGCCGAAAGGTCAAAGATTTGAAGCTGCCAAAAAGGGTGACCGGCTTGACCTGTTGAAAGAGGGGATCCGCTTTATGGCACCGCTCCAGATTGTAATTGGGAATTCGCGCGCTTAAGTGGTGGATGTGGTGGAAACCGATGTTCCCGGAGAACCACTGAAGAATCTTCGGCAATTTGTAGAACGAGCTGCCTTCGAGCGCGGCTTTTGTAAAGTCCCAGTTGTCTCCACGTTCCCAATAGGTTCCCTCGAATTGATGTTGCACGTAAAAGAGCCACACTCCCGCGCTACCGGCGACACCGACAACGATCAATTGAATCAGCAAATAAGCCTCGAGACCAAAGGCTGCGACCAGTCCGGTGGCCATGGCAAAGATCGCGATATTCATCATGTACACGGAATGGCGTTCGCGTTTATTCGCCCCGGGCGTGGGAAACCGCTGGCGGAGCAGAAAAAGGAAAAGCGGCGCGATGACGAACAAAATAATTGGATTCCGGGCCAGCCGATAGGCAAAACGTTTCCAGCGCGAAGCTTCGAGATACTCCTGGACGGTCAACGTCCAAACATCGCCCGTCCCGCGCCTATCCAGATGCCCTGAGCTGGCGTGATGAATGGCGTGCTCCCAGCGCCAATGATAGTACGGGGTGAAGGTTAAAATCCCGGTGATGAACCCAACGAGGTCATTGGCGGTTCGCGATCCCAAGTACGAACCATGCCCACAATCATGGAAGATAATAAAAATCCGCACCATAAATCCACCGGCCAAAATCGCCAGCGGAACCGTCAGCCACCATGATACTCCGAGGCTCCAATGCATCAGCCACCAAAGCAGAGCGTAAGGACCAAGCGTGTTAATGAGCTGCCACGAAGCGCGCCCGGTTGAAGGAACCTGGTACTTGGCGACGATTTCTTTCCATGCCGCGGTGGGCGTTTGCTCGGGTTTTCCCCCCGAAGTCGGGAGCTCCGCGGCCTCCGGGCCTTCCAGATTTACATCAGATGAAGCCCTGTCAAAAGCACAGCCCTGTTGCGAAATTATGTTGCGATCCATTGAATTCAAATTAAACCCTGAGGAACTCATCGACAATCGCTGTTTCTCAGGAAATAGCAAGGCATCTTCGGCTGGAATTCATCAATTTGCTTCGGTTGAGAAGCGGAGACGGAATTCCCGCCGGCGAATGCGCCCGATTACCTTCTTATCGGCAGAGCGCGCGACCGCTGAATGGGCAGCGATCCTGATGTCGCGTTTCGGGGGCAGGTCTCGTTCGTGCGTCTTGTGGGGAGAGTCTCATGAGCTGCCGGTTGCGAAGCGTCCTCACTTCGCGGGGCCGGAAGCCCTTGAACCGGACCGAAGGTCCGCCGCCCGTATTGAAATTGTGCACGCGCAATCTGTCGCTCTTTCATCGGTCAAGCAGTTACCGCACAGGCAGGTGCAAAATATCCATCGAAGGCGATTCGGCGAATCCCTGGTGGCCGCACATCTGCGATCGACCTGCGCTCGCAAAAGCCTTGCCCCGGCTGAGGTCAGTGGCACTTTGGGAAGGATGCAAACAGTGATACTGCTGGTCTTTGTGCTCGCCGCCACGCCCTTTGCATCACTGGCGGAAGCTCCTTTCCCGCCGCCCGCGCGTTTGGCGGCGGCGATCAATGCGGGTCGCTCCACCGAAGTCACGGTTCAGGGAGACGAGGGTTGCAGTTATATTGTCGAGAGCGGCTCCGCCCTGGGGCGATGGGCGCCATCAATCACCAATAGCATCGTGAATGGCTCTTTCTCCTATTCACCGCCGTCGCTTTCGAGTGCCTCGTTCTTTCGCGCTCTTGCGCTGCTTTCGATCCGGCCAGAGGGCGCAGTTTGGCTTTTTGACGGAAGGAGCTTCGCCGGCTGGAACGGTGACACAGCGGATACAGCGGCGGTGTTCCACGTCGAATCTTACGCGATCAATGGTGGCAATCTCTCCAATGCCATACCGCAAAGTCAGTTTCTCTGCACGGACCGAGCTTTCACGAATTTCGTTCTGCGCCTCAAATGCAAACTGGTCGGCGTGCCGGGGACGTTCATTAACTCGGGCGTCCAATTCCGCAGCCAGCGCGTGCCAAACAGTTCTGAGGTTGCGGGGTTTCAGGCGGACATGGGAGAAGGCTATTGGGGCAGTCTTTATGACGAGGCGCGCCGGAATGCGGTCCTCGCCGCCGCGGATCCGGCGCTCATTGCGCAGGTTCTTCGGCCAAATGATTGGAACGAATATACGAT
>DASYTB010000500.1:0-5792 GCA_036002705.1 Verrucomicrobiia bacterium | reverse complement strand
ACTACCCGCAATATTCGACGGTTGCGCCTCTACCAGTGGTCCGTGCGCCCCTCTCTCCGGCCGAGCAAGCCAAGGCCGACGCGCAACGGCAGAAAAACGAAGAGAAGCAATTTGATTACTTTAAGAAGCGCGCCGAGGAAGGTTCCGACCACGCCCAGTACGAACTTGGCGTCCGTTATCTGGCCGGAAAGGGCGTGGCCGCCGACGAGAAGCTTGGAAAGGAATGGCTCACCAAAGCCGCGAAAAATGGGAACACGCCGGCCGCAAAAAAACTCGCCGAACTCGGTGTTGAACCCGACAAAATGGCTGACCCAGCCACAAAGGAAGCTCCCCAAAGCGCAAAAGTCGCCGTCGTGAAGGTGACTGATGACAAATCTTCTGAATCCACGCCAAAACCAGCCGATACCAAGTGAAGTCTCTTTTAGCCGTAGCGTTTTCGACGCTCTTTTTCTGGCCGCACTTCGTCACCGCCGCCGATCCCGGTTCCTCCCCGAGAGCGAACACTTTCGAAGCGCCGTCGGTGGACGATATTCTGGCCAAGGTCACTCAACATGGGAACGATCCCGTGTCGGACGACGCCCGCGTTGCTTTTGCCTATGACCGAACCTCGCGCGTGGACTACCTGGATGAAAGAGGCGGATTGAAAAACCAGGTGGTTCGCCTCTATCACGTGGAGCCGCTCAACGGTAAATCCGTCACTAAACTCCTTTCTGTTAATGGACGTGCCCCGACAGAAAAAGAGGAACATAGCCGCTCGGCCGCTCGCGAAACCGGTGATAAAACGCGATCTCTCGAACTTTCCGAGGACGTGTTGTCGCGCTTTGATTTTGTCCTCAAAGGCAGCGATTCGTTCATGAATCGTCCGGTGTGGGTGCTGGGCTTCTCTCCCAAGGCGGACGCGCCAATCAACGGCTTTACCGACCGCCTGATCAACGCGATGAGCGGCACGATCTGGATTGACCAGACAGATTTTCAGATGGCCAAGGCCGATATTCATTTGAGCCACAGGGTCAGTTTCTTTGGCGGCCTCGCGGGCGCGATTGATCACCTCGATCTGCACCTCGTTCAGAAACGGCTCGCGCCCGACATTTGGCTGGCCGAAGCGCTCACGCTCGATTTTACCGGGCGGAAACTTTTCTCGCCCATGCGCTTTCGCTGCTTCGAGAATTGCTCCGGTTTTCGCGAAGGGACCAAGGCCCAGGCGAGTTCCGCCAGGTAGCTCCGCGCGCTCGATGCCGTTGTCCCCGGCGCTGGTCTCTGCTACAGAAGCCCCGCATTAATGAAAGCCCTTGTCACAGGCGGCGCCGGGTTCATCGGGTCGCATCTCACCGAAGCACTCTGCCGCGCGGGAGCCTCTGTTACTGTTCTCGATAATCTCAGCGTCGGTTCCCCGGAAAATCTATCCTGGCGAAAGGCGGGCGACGCTCTCGAGCTTGTTCAGGGCGATATTTGTAATCGCACGCTCGTTCGAAAACTATTGCCGGGCTGTGACTGGGTCTTTCATCAAGCGGCTCTCGCGTCCGTTCCGCTTTCGGTCGCTGAACCGGAGCGGTCGAACCGTGAAAATCTCGAAGCGACTCTGGCTTTGCTCCAGGAGAGTCGCGAAGTTGGGATAAAACGCTTCATTTTCGCTTCGTCGTGTTCCGTTTACGGCACGCTCGCGCGACCGGCCAGCGAAGGCGATCCAATCAATCCTCTCTCTCCTTACGCGCTGCAGAAATACACGGCGGAACATTACGCCCGGATGTTTCATGCGCTTTACGGTTTTCCCGCCGTCGCTCTGCGCTACTTCAATGTCTTTGGCCCGCGCCAGTCCTTTAGTTCGCCCTATTCCGGAGTAATCGCCCGATTCTGCAGCGCCATTCTCGAGGGAAAGAGGCCAGTCATTTTCGGCGACGGATCACAAACACGGGACTTTGTTTATGTCAGCAACGTTGTCCGGGCGAACCTCCTCGCGGTGGAACGGGCAGAGGCACCGGGGAATGTTTTTAATATCGGAACCGGCGTGAGCACATCGCTGCTGGATTTGGTGAACGAGTTGAACCGGGAGACCGGGCAAAAGCTGCGGCCGGATTTTCAGTCGGCGCGCGCCGGCGACGTTCAGTTCTCGCGGGCGGATGTTTCAAAGGCCGAGCGCGTTCTCGGGTACCAGCCAACGGCGACTTTGCAGGCTGGTATGCGCGAGACACTGCAATACTATCGTGCCAAAAGAGAAGGAGACGCACCCCACCCAGGGGCGTCCCCTTCCGTGAATCAGTAACTCAGACGCATGCGATGATGGTGAAAGGCGGGTTTGCATGCTATCAGGGAATCCCTGATTCCCGGCCCGTCCTGCCTCGATCACCACAGAAATCTGCAAGGTGGTCGGGGTTCCCATTTTGCTTTGACCGTAGTGGCGCTGAGGGAACGAATTACGCCATATTAGCGGCATGGTTTCACTAAGTAACGCACACGCGGCGGAACGGCCCGCCAAAACCGCAAGAGCGCCGATTCCTCCGGCGGTTGACGAACCCAAGCAAGCTGCTCGTGCCGCAGGGTTAAATCATGTGTCTCCCGACAAACCGGGAATCAAGCGAATCCGGGCGGGAAAAGGATTCCGTTACGTGGGACCGGAGGGCCATTCTATAACGGACAAGATCATTCTCGGCCGCATCAAACGCCTCGCCATCCCGCCCGCCTGGACGGACGTTTGGATCTGTCCGAGCGGAAACGGCCATCTTCAAGCGGTCGGACTCGACGCGCGCCGTCGCAAGCAATATCGATATCACCCGCGCTGGCGCGAAGTGCGCGACGAAACGAAGTACACCAGCATGCTCGAATTCGCGAAGCTGCTCCCGAAAATTCGCCGGCGCGTCGAGCACGATTTGAAACGTCCCGGCCTTCCCCGGGAAAAGGTTCTCGCCACTATTATCAAAATTCTGGAAACCGGTTTGATCCGTGTTGGCAACGACGAATACGCCCGCGAAAATAACTCCTACGGTCTCACCACCATGCTCGACCGCCACACGTCGATCAAGGGTTCAACCATTCGCTTCCAGTTCCGCGGGAAAGGCGGCAAGTATCACAAAATTGAAATCCAGGACCGGCGCATGGCAAAAATCGTGGCCCATTGCCAATCAATTCCCGGCCAGGATCTCTTCCAATACATCGACGACGATGGCACGCCGCGCGATATCATCTCGAGCGACGTCAACGAATACCTGCGGGAGATCACGGCAAGCGATTTCACCGCCAAAGATTTCCGCACCTGGGCTGGAACCGTTCTCGCCGCCATGGCCCTTCAGGAATTCGAGAAATTCGATACCAGGGCGCAGGCGAAAAAGAATCTTCTTCGCGCCATTGAGGCCGTCGCCCAGCGCCTCGGCAATACCCCTTCGATCTGTCGCAAATGCTACATCCATCCCGTAATCATTGATTCGTATCTTGACGGAACGATGGTGGACATCTTCAAGAAACGCGCAGAAGAACAACTCACCGGCGAGGTCCATTCCTTGAAACCAGAAGAGGCGGCCGTTCTCGCCTTCCTCCAGAAACGCCTCGCCGCCGAACAAAAAGAGCGCCGGTCAACCCTACTGCAAAAGTTGAAAGCCAGTATCAAACATCGTAAAAGGATTAACGCGCGCCCTTAACGCCGCATTTGCCGAATCGCTTTCAGCCGCTCCGGTCAATCAGACGAGGATCCGGCGCAAATAGTCCCGGTGGACCGATTCGTATCCTTTCTGAAGTCGTGACGGGCAGGGTTGAGACGATAATTGAGTAATATTTGTGTTTCGGAGCTTCTTGATGTAAGGCATGCGCTTCTTCCGTAGGAGACGACGGAGGACGGAATTTATACCACGGTCAATTATCCTATTGCGGATTCCATCTATGCATTGGTCACAATTATTGATCCCGACCCTCAAGGAGGTGCCTTCAGACGCGGAAATTCTCTCGCATCAATTGCTCGTGCGCGCGGGTTTGGTGCGCAAACTCACGGGCGGCCTCTATACTTATCTGCCGCTCGGGCTGCGAATTCTCCGCAAAGTGGAGAACATTGTCCGCGAAGAGATGAATCGCGCCGGCGCGCAGGAAGTGCTGATGCCCGCGCTCCAGCCGCCCGAAATCTGGGAAAAGAGCGGCCGCTATGTCACCGCCAAAGACGTTTTCTTCAAGGCGCGAGACCGGGCAAAAAAGGAGTGGATTCTCGGCCCTACTCATGAGGAGGTCATTACTTCACTGGTCGCCGGAGAGATCAGCTCCTATCGCCAGCTCCCAAAGAATTTTTTCCAAATCCAAACGAAGTTTCGCGACGAGATCCGTCCACGTTTCGGGCTGATGCGGGCGAAGGAATTCCTGATGAAGGATGCCTACACCTTCGATGCCACGGATGAATCCGCCAATACGAGCTACAAAAAAATGTATGACGCCTATGTCCGCATTTTCCAGCGTTGCGGTTTGAAAGCGATGCCGGTCGAAGCCGATACCGGAGTGATGGGTGGAAAGTTCTCGCACGAATTCATGGTCCCGGCCGAGACCGGCGAGAGCGACGTCGTTTACTGTCAATCGAGCGACTACGCCGCCAACGTGGAAAAAGCGACCAGCCGTTTGACCACGGCGACACCAAAAGACGCCGGCGGTTCGGTCGAGAAGTTCGCAACCCCGGGCGTCGTAACCATTGAAGCTCTTTCCCAGGCGCCTTACAGCGTTCCTGCCTACGCGCAGGTCAAAACTCTGGTTTACCTTGCGGATAGCAACGTCGTCCTGGCGCTCATGCGCGGCGACCATCAACTGAACGAGGCGAAACTCGCGGGTCACATCGGCACGCCGAATTTCCGCCCGGCCACCGAGGAGGAAATCGTGGGTGCGCTCGGAACGCGGCCTGGAAGTTTGGGAGCCGTGGGCGTGTCGAAATTCACCATCATCGCGGACGAATCGCTCCAAGGCGCGGGCGATATGACCACCGGCGCGAATGAAGATGGATACCATCTCCGTCATGTCCGGATTGGCCGCGATATTCAGCCGGCAAAATGGGCTGACCTTCGAACGGTCACAGCCGGCGAACCCTGCCCCGTTTGTGGCCAACCGCTGAAAATTCAGCGCGCCATCGAAGTCGGACACGTCTTCAAGCTCGGCACGAAATACAGCGAAGCGCTCGGCGCGACTTTCCTGACCGAGAAAGGAACCAAAGAGCCCGCCATCATGGGCTCCTACGGAATTGGGATTGGCCGCACGATGCAAGCGATCATCGAACAATCCAATGACAAGGATGGCATCATTTGGCCGCTCGCTGTCGCTCCGTTCGCCGTTTGCATCACCCCGCTGAGCGTCGCGGCCGACAGCCAGGCCATGAAACTCGCCGTTCAATTCCACAACGATCTCTCCGCTCGCGGGATTGAAGTCATTCTCGATGATCGTGACGATCGGCCCGGCGTGAAATTCAAAGACGCCGACCTGATTGGTTTCCCATTCCGGATCGGGATTGGCGAAAAATCCCTTGCCAAAGGTGAAATCGAAATCAAACCCCGCGCCGGAAAACTGGAGGCCGTAAAAATCGAAAATGCCCTCGAACGAGTGCTTGAACTCATTGCCAATTCAGGTCCTTGGCAGCCCCAAACTGGGCCGCGACCGTAAAGGAGCGGTGAGCCGCTCCAAATTCACTCGCAATTCGACCTGCCTGCTACCCATTTTGAAGAAGTGACAATTACGAGAACAGCCAGAACTTCGAAAACCCAGTTGCTCGCAAGCCCCGCCTGCCCTAAATTGCGCGCCTCTATAGTGCGCGTGTAGCTCAATTGGATAGAGTGACGGCCTCC
>DASYTB010000499.1:0-4057 GCA_036002705.1 Verrucomicrobiia bacterium | reverse complement strand
ATCGCGGCCTGATCGCAGGGCTTCTCTTCAAGCCCGCCGTGGCAACAAAATCCCAACCGGAAAAGCGTCGGGCGCAGTTGTCGCTGACGGATCGTTACACGAAAGCTGCCAACCAGCTCGTCGAGTTGATCAACGCGGGCGATTACGCCGGCATCCAGAGGACTTTTGACAAACAGATGGACACGGCGTTGCCGTTGGACAAATCAAGCGCGTTCTTCAGTGGGCTGGCGCAGCAGATGGGAAAAATCCAGAAGCTCGGCGAGGCGCGGCTCGTCGGCGAGGCGATGGTTTTTCTCGTGACGTTTGAAAAGGGCCCGCTCGACCTGCAGCTCACGCTCGACAGTCACGACCTGATCGCCGGGCTTCTCTTCACGCCACCAGCGGCGACAAAAGCCGCGCCGGAAAAACACCAGACGCAATTGTTGCTTCCGTTCAAAGGCCGGTGGCTCGTTTTCTGGGGCGGAGATACGGTCGAACTCAATCAGCACCACGAAGTCCCCAACCAGCGCTTCGCCTTCGACCTGGTGGGAGTCGGCGATGACGGGAAGACCCAGCGAGGCGACGGCACTCGCAACGAGGATTACTCCGCGTTCGGTCGCGAAGTGCTTGCGCCGGCGGAAGGCACCGTCGTCACAGTCATCGAAGGCGTTCCTGACAACACGCCGGGCTCGCTGAATCCCTATTCCGCCGTTGGCAACTGCGTGATGATCCAGCATCGCGAAGACGAAGTCTCCGTGCTGGCGCATTTCAAGCGCGGAAGCATTGTCATCAAAGTGGGCGACAAGGTGAAGCGCGGTCAGTTGCTGGGCGAGTGCGGCAATTCCGGCAACTCCTCGGAGCCGCACCTGCATTATCATCTCCAAAACTCCCCGGTGCTGCAGGACGGACTGGGCATCAAATGCGTTTTTCAGAAAGTGGTCGTGACCGAGGACGGAAAAACCGAAACCCGCACGAACTTTTCGCCGGTGAAACGCGAAATCATCAGCCCGCCGCCATCGCCTTGATAATTGTGCAGGGACGCTCGTGAACCGGTGGCCAGAAAGTAAGGCCTCAGTTTTGGTAGTGCGAGGCTCTGCCGAGCCGCTTACCTCGAAGCATGCGGCAACAAGGCTCGGCGGCAAAATGTAAGCATCGGAAGGGACCGTGGCTAACCCATCTGAATTCTACCGGACTCGCGCAGCCTTGGGTAGGATAGGCGCCCCGCCTGTCCCGTTGGGCGCCTCGCCAACGAAGAAAGATAGAAGGATGACTTCGCGCGCAACCGCCACCCTTCGCGAGTTTTACATGCGTTTGCCCTGGTCGTTCACCTGGCCTCGCCGCATTTGCCCGAAAACGGCCTTAAAAACTTTCCCGGCAGTAATAATTTTCCTTCCGCCGCGACTAATCAGATAAAGGTCCGAGATTGAATTCGACGCCCGCGGATGAACACAAGTTCCTGGAACTGGTGAATGAGAATCGAAACAGGATTCTCAGGGTCTGCCGCGTCTATGCGTGGAATTCCGCCGACCAGGATGATTTGTATCAGGAAATCCTTTTCCAAATCTGGCGCGGACTGCCGGCCCTGAAAGAAAAACAATTTGCTAACACCTGGCTTTATCGCGTGGCCATCAATACCGCCATTTCCTTCGTCCGCAAACGGTCCTCACGCTCCGACCGAGTCGTTCATTTCGAACATGCCGACCTCACGCGGGCCATTGAATCGCGGCAGACAACAGAAGAAAACAGGGACGACCGCATCGCCGATCTTTACACCGCGATTTACAAACTGAACCCGCTCGAAAAAGCTCTCATCACCCTTTTCCTGGAAGACTTCACCTACGAGCAAATGGCCGAAGCCACGGGCATCAACGCCAATAACGTTGGCGTCATGTTGCATCGCGCCCGGAAGAAACTTTCCGGTCTGATGAAGGAGGAGGCGCCGAAATGAACGATGACGAGCTAAAAAAACTCTGGCAACAGCAACCGCTGCGAGAACCGGACCTATCGCCGTCGCAACTGATCTCGGCGATGCAAAATAAAACGACCCTGCTGCGCCGCTGCCTGGAGGCGCGCGACCTCCGCGAACTATGGGCCTGCGGTTTTGTGATCATCATTTTTGGAATTTTCTATTTCACTGTCTATCGCACGCCGATTTCCCGGCTCGGCGATTTAATTGTCATTGGAAGCTCGATTTTCATCGCCTGGAAGCTTGTTCGCACCCGCCGGACCAACCCGCCAGCCCCGCCGGGCGCGACTGTCGTCGAATCCCTGCGGTCGGAACTGAACTCGGTGCGCGCTCAGTCGCGGTTACTGCGTGGCATCCTTTGGTGGTATCTGCTTCCACTGGGGATCGGCGTCCTCGTCTGCACCTGGGGAAGTTCTGGCGGCCTTGCTTACAACATCGGGTACACCATTTTCGTCATCGTCCTCTACGCCTTTATCTATCGGCTGAACCAGCGGGCGCGGGCCCAGCAACTTGTTCCCGTCGAAGCACAACTCGAATCGCTGATCCATTCAGCCGAAACCGGAGAGCCGCTGGATGAAACGCACGTCGCTAATCTGCGCCCGATAATTCTCTCGATGGCGGCCGCCGACCAGGTCAAGCCCGCTGAATTCAAGGTCGCATTTTGGCAGCTCGCCCTTTGGGGAGAAGTCGCGTTTATCGGAATTTGGTTCTTTTTGATGCTCAGCCTGACGGTGGGAATGGATGGCTGGAAGACCAAAAAGCAGGCCCCGGGAACGTTCACGCAGAGCATTCCCGCCCAGGAATCCAGCCGCTACTCCGCCATCGCGCGAAAGATCGTTGATCTGCTCAACGCCGGCGATCACGCCGCCGTGCAAGAACTCTTCAACCCCGAGATGAGCAAGGCACTCCCATCGCGGCAAGCCGCCGATTTTTTCACGGGGCTCGCCGCGCGGTTCGGCGCCATTGAGAAGTTCGACGGTCCAACCGCCGACAGCTACCGCGGATGGATCGCGTTTCGCCTGCATTGCCAGCGCGGCGAGTTGACGATGAGCCTGGCGTTGGACGCGAACGACAAAATCGCCGGACTTTATTTCCAGCCCACGCCCCGGCCTCCCATGAAAATCGGATCGCTCGTTCCCAGAATTTTCAGTTGGCCGCATCTGGCCTGGGTCGCGCCGTTCTTCCTGGCTGGGTTGCTATATTCCTGGTTGTTGCAGAAAGTAACGAAAAGAGCCGTGGGCATCAGCACTCTGGGAATTCATTTGCATAATGGACAAAACCTCATTCTCTGGGACGAGATAAAAGAAATCCGGCCACTGAGAATTCTAAATATTCGCTCCCTCTGGCTGATCCGGGAATCAAGCGAAAAGACCATCATGCCCTGGAGTTCCCTGGAACGGCATTCTGATCTGAAGGCGGCGGTTGAAGGCTTCGCGCCGGTCAACCACCCAATCCGCAAATACCTCGCCCTGCTAAAACGGATCTAACCGAAATGATAGACAAAGGCACGTCATTGAAAACCAGGCGTTCCGGGGCTCACAGTGCACCCCGGCCCGGCGAAAGTCGCGAATTCGCTCTTTGCCTACCCGCACTTACTCCCGCCGAAACTCGATATTCTTCAGCAGTTGATCACGCGGCTTTCCGTTTAGGAAAACCGCCAACTGCGAATAACGGATCGTGTCTCCCTCCAGCGAAAGCTCGTCCACATTGTTGCCTTCTCCTTCGGCATCGCTCCCGATACCTTGGAAGACAAGTTTGTTCCCCACCAGGTGAACGGTCGATCGCCCTTGCCCGGTCCGATTAACGCCAGCTTCAGCCAGGGTCTTCGTTTGATTATTATAGAACATCATACTGGCCCATTGATCGGTCACTTTGCCGTTAGCCCAAACCGTCCCTTCGCTAAGGACAGCCTTGCCATCCAGGAGCGGCTTCCACGTGAATGTGCATCGAATATTACCTTCACCGGCGGGATTTTTACCTTCGGTGGTCCACGAACCCAGATATGGTTTGAGCACTTTGAGCGGCTCCGCGAGGGTTCCTCCTTTGGTCGTGGTCGTCCAAATCTCCCGCCGGACCTTCCACTCTCCATCCTGTTTCTGCCAAATCATGACG
>DASYTB010000498.1:0-5012 GCA_036002705.1 Verrucomicrobiia bacterium | reverse complement strand
AGAAAGAGCAATGAGAACGCCAATGATTCTCTTTTCTTCAAAACCATCGAGGCAAACGGGGCAACGAGGCTCCGCCGTAGTCATTCTGATCATGCTCCTCGGCATCATGGCAATGTACATTGCCGGCAATGCCTTTGCGCTCTCTCACCTCAAGCGCGAGATTCTGCTCGCCGAAAAAAAACAGGAACGGGCTCGCGTGGAACGGCTCAAACATCTCGTGCGAGGGAAAGACGGAGACCATTTAAAAGCGGCAGTGCATGGACAGAATCCTCATGATTAAAGAATCGCTGCGTTGCCTGAAATTGGGCTGGCTCTGCCTGCTTCCGGTTTTCGGGGCATTCCTCGCGATTTATACGATTCGAATTTACTGCCACGTTTTTCTGACGACGCGCGACGAATGGAACCCGGCGAAGCCGCAACTCTATTCCGGCGCAGCCCTGGCCTTGGCGTCGTTGCTTCTCCACTCGGTCGTCGTTTCCACCATCATCTGGAGCGCCGTGAAATAAGTGTATTTTCTGCCCATTGTTCAGCGTGAACTCCTCGTCGCGGCGCGGCGGGGGGCGATTTATCGCACCCGCTATTGGGCGGGCGCGATTGCGGGGCTGGGCGCCATCGGGGCCCTTTCATGGGCGAGTAACGTCTGGACGATCTCGGTTGCTCCTGGTCAGTTCCTTTTCTATTTCGCCGGAGCAATCGCGTTTCTGTTCTGCGCCGGATCCGGAATCGCGCTAACGCTCGACGCGATAAGCAGCGAAAAGCGCCAAGGAACGCTGGGCTTGCTTTTTCTGACCGAACTGCACGGCTACGATATTGTGCTTGGCAAGCTGGCTTCCGCGGCTGGGACCGCCTTAAGCAGTTTTCTCACGATCTTTCCGATCTTAGCGCTTTCCGTTTGCCTCGGCGGAGTCACCGGCGATCAATTCTGGCGTCTCTGCATCGGGCTGCTCTCTGTGCTCTGGTTTTCGCTCTGCCTTGGTCTCGCGATCTCCGCCCTGGTTTCTGTCATCAATCGCGAATCATGGGGCCTTCCGCTCTTTGTCGCCGCGATGATGCTGCCGACTATTGTCACCGTCGCGCAGCTCGTACGAAAGGACGCTCCGTCCACTCTGGCGCTTTTGCTGAATCCTCTTTGCCCGATTTTGAGCTCGCTCGAACTGCCCCTCGGCTCGTCCGGCAATCCTCTCATTCCAGTGTTGATTCAACCGGTCGAGTTCAGCCACTCGGTCATGGTCCTTTCTCTCGCGGGCGTTTTGTTTCTCATGACCGCGAGCCTCCTCACGCCGATGCTGATTCGAGATCGCGTGCTTGGCTGGCGCATGTTCGGTTTCCCGCGGCGACAGCAGTATAAGAAGCGAGCAAAACAACTCGACGCTCATCCGGTGGTTTGGATGGAAGTGCGCGGCAAGCAACCACTTTATGGCATCTGGACGCTTTTCCTCCTCGGAATCATTTTTCTCGTTCGAGATCCTTTCGCCTCGCTCCCCAATTACACCGGGATTTTTTATGCATTGTATCTGCACTATTCGCTGAAATGGATGGTTGCGTTCCAAGCCAGCCGCTTCGCGACGCAGGAAAAGGAAACCGGGTTTCTCGAAACCTTGCTCACCACGCCAATAACGCCCGGCATTATCATCAACAGCAAACGCCGGGCGCTGCGGCGCTATTTTCTGCTTCCACTGCTTTACGCGCTGGCGGTTCACGGCTGGGTGATCATGCAAGCGGCCATGGTGAATCTCGATTCCGCGCCGCTCTGGATCGCCGTGGCCAGCTCGCTCTTGCTGTTGATCGACTTCTTCAGCTTCTTTTTGATTGGACTCTGGGAAGGGCTCGTGGCCGCGAACTCCTACCGCGCCTTCATCCGAACGATCCTGCTCGGGGTGATCCACCCCTGGCTGCCATTTTTTGTGATCACCGGACTTTTTTGGTTCGTCCTCGCCAAAGACTTTAAACCCAATCCAACGCTTCTCTTCACCTGGGGATTCGTCTCCGCCGGCATCTTCGGGTCAGCCATCGCCCTCTGGTGCTTCGCCCGCCTGCACTTCTCGTTCCGCAGGCGATTGGCCGAAGGACGATAAAACGCTGGAGAGCGACAAATTCACAGCGCCGATCTCCTTCGGCGAAAATCCACCGATGCCCACCTTAATGCGCGTCGGTCCATATCGGTTGCACTTTTATAGCCGCGAGCCGAACGAGCCTCCCTACATCCCGTGGCGCGCGATGATATGGAGGGGAAATTTTGGTTGAGGCCAGTCTCTCTGGCGACGAATTATGGCTTTACGAATTCTGAACTGTCCCGAATACGCCCGGTCGTCGATGAGCATTGCGAGAAATTGAGAGACGCCTATATTCGCTATCATGGAAGCGGAAAAACCGAAAGAAACGGCCGCGTCGCGCGTCTGGGTTGAGAATCGCCGTGTTTGTCTGGAACTCGAGGACGAGCGAGTAGTGAGTTTTCCGGCGAGCAAATATCCGCTTCTAGTCAAAGCGCCCCAGAACCTGCTGGAGAAGGTCACTCTTCGCCTCAATGGCCTCGCTTTGCGCTGGGAGGAACTCGACGAAGATATCTTGGTTGATGATGCTGTCTCTGAACGGTTTCCCCACTTTAAGCAGTTAGCGGCGTAATTGCGGAAGTCATATCTCTACGGCGTCCATGGACACAATCGCAATTCAGGATCTGGCCGTTCTCTGCCGAATTGGCGTGCCGGAGGCGGAGCGCGCCAAGCCGCAACGGCTGTTAATCACGGTCGAGATGAGCGGCGATTTCTCCAAATCGTGTCTCACGGACGATCTCGCCGAGACGATCAATTATTACCGGGTGGCATTGCGGATCACTGACTTGTGCGAGAAAAGCTCCTTTAAATTAATCGAGCGGCTGGCGCACGAGATTGCGCAGACGATTCAAAATGAATTTGGCGCAAAGCAGATGACGGTCGAAGTGAAGAAATTCATTTTGTCGGATGCCCGCTACGTCAGCTTTCGGCTTTCGCGTCCCTGACAGGCATCGCGGCTTCCTCCGGCGCGCGGCGGAGGATCGTGTCGCGTTGCGCGAGTTCGGGATTCGCGCCCGGCCAGTCCAAATTGAAATGGAGACCTCGGCTCTCGTGCCGTTGCTGTGCGCTCCGGACGATCAATTCGGCGACTACGGCGATGTTACGCAGCTCGAGCAAGTCGCTCGTCACCTTGAAATCCCAGTAATACTCGTGGATTTCAGCCTGCAGATTTTCGATGCGCGTTCGGGCGCGCTGCAAGCGTTTATTCGTGCGGACAATGCCGACGTAATCCCACATCAGGCGGCGGATTTCATCCCAGTTGTGCGAGATCACCACCATCTCATCCGGATCGCCCGCGTCACCGGAATGCCACACGGGCATCTCGGGAAATTCGGCGAGCGAAAGTTGCGCGAGGATTTGTTCCGCGGCGCGATGCGAGCAAACGAGCGCTTCGAGCAATGAGTTGCTCGCAAGGCGATTGGCCCCATGCAATCCCGTGCAGGCCACTTCCCCGACCGCATAGAGATTTCGAATTTCCGTCTCGCCATCAACCTTCGTCAATACTCCGCCACATTGATAATGCGCTGCGGGGACGACCGGAATCGGTTCCTTGGTGATATCGATGCCGAAGCCAAGGCAGGTCTGATAGATATTGGGAAAGCGTTCGATGATGAAACGCGCGGGCTTGTGGGTGATATCCAGCCACACATGGTCAGACCCGCTTTTCTTCATTTCGGCATCAATGGCACGCGCCACAATATCCCGCGGCGCCAGCGAAGCCATGGGATGATACGCTTGCATGAACTCGCGGCCATCGAGCGTCTTCAGGACCCCGCCTTCTCCGCGCACCGCCTCGCTGATGAGAAATGATTTTGCTTTGGGATGGTAAAGGCAGGTTGGATGAAACTGGATAAATTCCATGTTCGCGACGGCTGCCCCCGCGCGATAGGCCATCGCGACGCCGTCGCCGGTCGCAATGTCCGGGTTGGTGGTGTAAAGGTAAACCTTCCCGCAGCCCCCCGTTGCCAGGAGAACATTCCTTGCGGCGAACGTGAAGACAGCCCCGGACTGCTTTTCGAGCACATAGGCCCCGAGGCAGCGATTTTCGCCATCCAACCCGAGTTTATGGGTCGTAATCAGATCGATGGCGAAGTAGTTTTCGAAAATCTCGATATTCTTTTCCTGCGAGATGGCGTTGAGAAGGGCGCGTTCGATCTCGCGTCCAGTGACATCCTTCGCGTGAAGAATTCGCCGGCGCGTGTGACCGCCTTCCTTTCCGAGGTCCCATTCTCTGCTGCCAGGATGCGATGGGTCTTCGCGTTCGGAAAAGTGCATGCCCAGTTCAACCAGTTCATTGATGCGTTCCGGGCCTTCTTCCACAATGGTTCGCACGACCTCCTCGTGGCAAAGTCCCGCGCCGGCTTCGAGTGTATCCCGTACGTGCAACTCGAAGGAATCCTCTTTTGAAATGACGGCTGCGATGCCGCCCTGGGCGTAGTTCGTATTCGATTCCGCGCGGTTCTTTTTTGTGACGATCGCCACGCGGCCTTTTTTCGCCACCTTCAAAGCAAAGGAGAGCCCGGCAATACCGCTGCCGAGCACCAGAAAATCAAACTTCTTTATTGGTTGCTTCACCGCTTTTCGCCTGCTCTGACGCCACTTTGGAAACCGGCACGTTCAGGCGAAACTCTTTTAATTCGGCATAGATCGATTTGGCGAGACTCGATTTCGCAAATCCGATCACCTTCGTATTTCGCCTGCCAAAGAATCCCTCCAATTCCGCCGCTGAATATTTTTGGACAACGGGATAGTCCAAGAACTGCCGCAAAACCTCATCCCGGCTCCCGGGCGAAATGTCCGAGCTGATCAGGACGAACTGCAGCTTGCTTTTACTCCGCGCGAGCGTCTCGCGGCCGACCAGCAACTTCCTGGCTCGGACCACAAACGGAAACAGTCGCTCGACCTTTCGCGGCATTGCACCTTGGGGTTTTATTTTCACAAGGCAGACTTGCACCAATTCGA
>DASYTB010000497.1:0-5752 GCA_036002705.1 Verrucomicrobiia bacterium | reverse complement strand
CGATGGCGTCAAGATCGATGCGATAGCCGGAGAGAAAATGACACGAGGCGAGTGCCACCAGCCGGGTATTTTCATCAATCTGGCCGAGCACGTCGCGAGGCCGAATCACCCCGAGCTCGCGAAGATTAAGAAAGCGGACCTCGATTCCACGTTCGGCCATGGCCATCCACGGATAAACGTTCGAGGGATAATCATCCTGGTAAACCAGCACATTTTGGTTCTTTCGAATCTCCAGACCTTCCGCGACGAAACTCAAGCCCTGTGAGGTCGGCCCGACAAACGCCACCTCCTCGAGCCGCGCTCCCAGGAAATCCGCCGCGCTCTGGCGCGTTTCCTTCAGCCAGCTCGCCGGTTGGACGACTTCCTGGTCTTGGGCTGTGCAAGCCTCGGAGTAACGCTGGATGGCCTCGTGCACGCGCCGCGGCAAAGGACAAACTCCCGCGTGGCCGAGGAATATTTTGTCCTTCGTGACGGGAAACTCAAAATTCCGCAGTTCTTCGTTCGACTGAAGCTCCTCCAAAGTCACGGAAGGATAATAATGAAGCCGCGGATAATTTCAGGACTAAAGTTTGTCCCGGAGGAGTTTAAGGCCGGCCACGAGAGCCACGGCTCGCGCGCGGATCGAAACTGAGAAAGTGAGTAGCTTCCATTGCCCTGGAGTTGATGCAGCGGCGTGATTGGAAAAGGCGCTTGTAGTCAAATAATCGAAGACCTTTGTAGCCTTGTCCGACCTTGGCTTATTCTCAACGAACTGTCGCGCGGCTAGTTCCCTGACCCGGAAGCGCTCCTGATTTTCAAACACTAAACTTGTTCCGGCGCGGTGGTGTGGCGTAAACCTTTTGCGTGCTGGGCTATGTGCTGACTGCTCTTGCCGCGTATCTGGTGGGTTCAATACCCACGGGGTATCTTTTCGCGCGCGCGCGGGGGGTCGATATCCGGTCGGTCGGCAGCGGAAATATTGGGGCGACGAACGTTTTTCGCGTCCTGGGGAAAACGGCGGGGATTTTGGTGCTGCTGATTGACGCGGTGAAAGGGTTTGTTCCAGCCAGGTTTTTTCTCTTTGGCGCCACGCCCGAGACGCAGGAGTATCACGCAATTGTCGCCGGACTCTTCGCCATCCTCGGGCACAATTACACCTGCTGGCTGCGTTTCAAGGGCGGGAAAGGCATCGCCACGAGCGCGGGCGTCGTGCTGGCCCTCGTTCCACTGGGCTTGCTCATCACGGTCGGCGTCTGGCTGGTGGTGTTCGCGCTCAGCCGCTACGTTTCTCTGGCCTCGGTGGTCGCCGCCGCCATTCTGCCGCTGGCAATCGGGTTTACCGGCCAAAGCACTCGGATGATCCTGCTCGGTATCGTTCTCGGCGCGCTCGCGATTTATAAACATAAATCAAATATTCAACGCCTGCTCGCCGGGACCGAACATCGGTTTGGCGCGAAAAAGGAAGACCGATGAAAATCGCGATTTTAGGAGCGGGCGCCTGGGGAACGGCTCTGGGTCTCGTGCTGGACAAAAACGGCCATGAGATCACCCTTTGGAGCCACAACGCCGAAGGTCTGCGGGAGATTCAATCCGCTGGTCGAAACGTGCGTTACTTGCCGGAGGTGCCGCTCCCCTCGACATGGCTCTTCGAGCCCTCGCTTGGCGTGGCGATTCGCTCGGCGGGAGCTGTCGTCATGGCCCTTCCCTCCAAAGCCTTTCGCTATGTCGCGGAGCAGTTGGGGGCGCTCTCTTGTCCCATCGTCAGCGTGACCAAGGGCATCGAATACGAAACTCACCGCACGATGACAGAGGTCCTGCGCCATTGCGTTCCCGACGCGCGGATTTCGGCGCTCTCCGGACCGACCTTCGCGCTCGAAGTGGCGCGCGGTTTTCCCTGCGCCATTGTGGCCGCCAGCCGGGAGCAATCTGCGGCCGAAGAAACGCAAGCGCTCTTTCATCGAACCATCTTCCGCGTTTACACCAGCACTGATGTGCCGGGCGTGGAGTTGGGCGGCGCTCTGAAAAACGTGATCGCCATCGCCGCGGGGGTCGGAGACGGGCTGGGTTTTGGCGACAGCAGTAAGGCGGCGTTGGTGACTCGAGCGCTCGCCGAAATGCGACGGCTTGGTGTCGCTTGCGGCGCACTGCCGGATACCTTCGCGGGACTGAGCGGCCTCGGCGATCTCACTGTCACCTGCTTTTCCGCTCTCAGCCGCAACCGCAGGTTCGGCGAACGACTGGGGCGTGGCGAAAAACTCCAGGATTTGTTGGCGAGGCCCAAAGAGCTGACAGAAGGGTATCCAACGGCCCGCTCCGCGTATCAGCTTGCCCGGAGAATTGGCGCGGAAACGCCAATTATCGACGAAGTGTACGCCATGCTTTATAAAGGCAAGAATATCGTCGATTCGTTGCGCGACCTGACAGCCCGCAGCTCAAAACCGGAGTAATGGCACGTTTTCCCACAGCCGGTTTCGTACAAAAGTAGGACGCCCTGAAAGGCGTCCTCACACTAAACTGCTCTCGGAAAGCCGGGCCTTTAGCTGCTCTTCTTGGCCGGTTCGATCTTTTTGGCCACGATCAGCTTCTTGCCATCCTTTTCTTCAACCGTGCCGGTCACTTCCACATCTTTTGAAGCCTTACAGATGTTGCTGTGGAAATCCTTGGCGACCTTGTTATTTTCCACGAGATATTTTGTTCCATCCTTGGTCGTGATGGCCATCTGGCACGAGTCGGTTTCCTTGAGCGAGCACTTGGCACATTCGGCTTTTCCTTTGATCGTCTCTGCCTTATCCGCAGCAAAAGCGACCAATCCCGAAAGCGCAGCAATTAAGAGGAATTTTTTCATAGGTTGCGATTAGTTTGAACTGGCCTCCAAAATAAAGCAATACCTCTTTCGCGGCCTCTACCTGATCACGTTATCAGGGTAATCCCTGATAACATCGAATAAGGTCGGCGACGATCCGTCTAAGGGCGGCTTTTTCCCTTTTTCAATCCCTCCTGTTGTGCTACCCCCTGCTCTCCCGCTAAAATGCGCCGGGATGCGCGACGAATCGATTAGTTTTCTCGAGACACTCGTTAATACTCCAAGCCCCTCCGGTCATGAAGTTCGTGGGCAGCGGGTGTGGCTGAATTACGTGAGCAATTTCGCGGACGAAACCTTTACGGATGCCTATGGAAATGCCGTCGCGGTTCTGAATAAAGGCGGTTCACCACGGGTGATGCTGGCCGGACACGCCGATGAAATTGCCCTCGCGGTGAATTTCATTAACAAGGACGGCTACATTTATGTTCGAAAGCTCGGTGGCGTTGATCCCGCGATTGTTCGAGCCCAGCGCGTGACGATTCATAACAAACAAGGGCCAGTCCGAGGAGTGGTCGGCAATGTGGCGCCGCACCTGAGCAAGCAAGAGGGTGAACGCAAGGTCCCGAAGATTGAAGAACTGTTCCTCGACATCGGGGTCCACACCCGCCGCGACGCGGAAAAATGGGTGGAGATTGGTGATCCGATTACGCTCGTGGATGAATTCGAGTTTCTTCGGGGCGACCTGGCGATCGGGCGCGCCTTTGACAATAAAATCGGGACGTTCGCCGTGGCTGAAGCTCTGCGGTTGCTGCGGGAAAAAAAGGGCAAGCTCACCGCCGAAGTTTCGGCAGTCTCGAACATCATGGAGGAAGTGGGATTGCTGGGCGCGCGCCAAATCGCCTACTCCCTCAAACCTGATTGCGCGGTCGTGGTGGATGTGACCCATGCGACTGATTATCCCACCGTGAACCAGCACGCGCATGGAGATATTCGGCTCGGGAAGGGTCCGACGATTACCCGCGGCGGTTGCAATCATCCCGAAGTTGTTTCACGCCTGGTGAAAGTCGCGCGCGAGCAAAAAATTAAACTGCAATTCGAGGCGATGTCCGCCACCAGCGGCACCGATACGGACGTGATCTTTTGGACCCGCGGCGGCATCCCCAGCGCGCTGGTGAGCCTGCCCAATCGTTACATGCACTCGCCGGTCGAAATGATCAATCTCAAAGACCTTGAAAAAATCCCGATCCTGCTCGCGGGCTTTTGCGCGAGCTTAAAACGCGGCGAGGAATTCAAAGTGGTGATTTGATCGAGTTCGAGGTTAGCTCATGCGCATCGGCATGATGACGTAAAGGAAAGGTCCGTTGATCTTCACCACGCCGGGACTGAGTTCATCGATCAGCTCGATATAGACTTCGTCGTTATCGAGGTTGCGCAACGGGTCCATCAAATAGACAGGATTGAACGCGATCGCCATCTCCGGGCCCTTGTAGTTGATCGCGATGGATTCCCTCGCTTCCCCAACTTCCGGCGTGTTGGCGGTGATCTCGACTTTGTTTTTGCCGAAATTCAATTTCACGGAGTTCGATTTTTCGCTGGTCATGATCTCCGCGCGGCGCAAGGCCTGGAGCAGTTCTTCGCGCACGATGGTGACCCGCTCCTTGGCTTCGCTGGGGATGACCTGCCGATAATTCGGATAGTTGCCATCGATCAGTTTGGAAATAATCAGCGTCGAATAGCCCTTGTCTCCCTGCAACGTAAATGCCACCTGGTTGTCCGAAAACTTCACCTCGACCTCGTTCTGCGTTCCGAGCAATCGATTCAATTCAGTGATCGCTTTGCTCGGAACGATGCATTCACCCTGGCTGCTCGCCGGCACGTCCAGTTCTTCCTCGGCCAGGGCCAGGCGCCGACCATCCGTCGCGACCAAGGTGACTTTGTGGTCCTTCAAACTCATGAAGATTCCGTTGAGCACGAAGCGGCTCTCGTCCGTGGAAATGGCGAAAGAGGTTTTCCGGAGCAGGCTCTTCAGCTTGTCCTGCGGCAGAGTGATTTTCCGGTTCTCGGCGAATTTCGGAAAGGGCGGGAATTCCTCGGCGGCCAATCCGTTGATCCGATAAAAAGATGAGCCCGCCATGATACGGCAAACGTTTTTGTCATCGATCTCGATGTCGATCTGCGGAGTCGGCAGCTCTTTGACGATACCGAAGAGTTTTTTCGCCGGCAGCGTGACGGCACCCGGCTCCTGGACGCTCGCTTCCACGGCCGAGGAGATGGAGACATCCAAATCCGTCGCGGTCAGGTCCAGACGATTTCCCTCAGCGCGAAGCAACACATTCGAAAGGACCGGCAGCGTCGTCCGCGTGCTGATGATGTTTTGCACGGCCTGGAGTCCCTGGATCATTTGCTCTTTGCTGATGGTGAGTTTCATGTCGGGCTTAATGATTCTGTAGTTGAATTCAAAATCAATCTCTTATTAAAGGCTGTGAATAAGAAAAGGAATCCGCGCTGTCAAGGAAGCGACAAGGAGTTAGAAAGATTTAGGGCGGTGAACAACCGGGCGAAGGGCGAGGGGACATAAAGAAGAACCTGAGGTTTTAGCGGATGTGCCCTCGGAATTAACATGAATTCGCGAGGTTGCTCGCAAAAGACTGTGAAGAAGAAGTTCTTTCCGGAAGCGCCTGAGCGGTGATACTCGGTGATACTCGAAGCGGAACAAGATTCAGATCGAGTTGTCCAAAACAAAGTGATTGCGTTGCCTCTGATTATCCGGGAACTGGCCGCCACGGCGAAGAGCGTGGCCAACTACCGCCTGCGGCTGGTCGTCGGCGCGTCGGGATTATTCTCGCTCTGGGTGGCGACTTCAAAGCAAGTGCCGGCGGCGGATTCCGGAAGAGTAATGTTTGAAGCCATTCATGCCACCGTGATGGTCATGATCGCGATTGTGGCCCCGATTTTGACGGCCGATACGAT
>DASYTB010000496.1:0-2362 GCA_036002705.1 Verrucomicrobiia bacterium | reverse complement strand
CCAGCACCTCGACATCAGCGGTTTGACGTTTCGATTCACGACTCCGGCGTGGGATATCTCATCCGCGCCCTGGGATTACAGCACGGTCCCGTTCGGGCTGCGTCCCGCCATGCATCCTGGATGCGTCCACGTGTGGGGCTCGGGAAACGATATTCGCATCGCGAACTGCCGTTTTGAACACGTTTTCTTCCCGATCCGCATTCGCTCGATTCTCGAAGGACAATCAGTCAATGGAGTGCGAATCGAGGACAACGATTTTCGTTATACCGATGAAGGCATTTTGTCGGTCTCGGATGGCTCGGCCTGGGGTTACGCGCACCTTCGCGGCCGGCTCGGGGATGTGCGCATCTACCGCAACCATTCGTTCGAAACCGGGCGGCGGCCGAAGCTCTTCGGGACGGGCACGGGATTCGAGGTCAGTGGCGCGCGCACCGCCGAGGTGGCGGGGAACGTCATCGAGAGATCCTATGCGCAAGGAATCGATGTTCATGGCGCGAAGATCGACGGGATGTGGGACGATGTCCCATTCACCCGCATTCTGATTCATCACAACAAGGTTTGGGAATCAATGCTGAACTGCAACGATTACGGCGGCATCGAAACGTGGCAGGGCGGGCCGTTCTATGTTTACGACAATATCTCTTACGACGCGCTCGGCTACCGGAATTGGGAGCGTTACAGCGGGACGGACGCCGGTTTCGGGCACGCTTATTATCTCGATGGCGCGTTCAAGAATTATCACTTCAACAACATTGCGTGGGGCAAGGCGAAGGACATATCGAGCCCGGTGGTGAATTGCTCGGCTTTTCAGGAAATCATCAGCTACCAAAATACTTTCTTCAATAACACGATTTTTAATTACTACACCGGTTCACGCCGTCAGGCGCCGGAGGCCGGGCGCAACAAATATCTCGGCAACATCTGGGATGGCATTGGCCAGTTTGTCTTCCGCCACGCCGATCCCGCCAGGACCGCCGCCGAAGGAAACGCGAAGGACGCGGGTCCGGCCAAGGAGCACTTCCACCTGGAATCTGATGCTTACGCCGGCAATGTCTTTTCCGATTTCGCGGAAATGGGTGTGCTCGAACCTTCAGGCCGATGGCTGCGCTCCTCCGACGATTTCAAAGCGGCGCTCAAAAAGAACAGAAGCATGCTCGCCGAGCTGGGTGATGTCAGCGAGGGCTCCCCGCTGCAAAACCCAGCCAAGGGTGACTTTCGTTTGACGAAAAATTCCGCTGCTCTGGAGAAAGGCGCCAAAGTTTTCGTGCCCTGGTCGTTGAGCGGCGCGGTCGGCGAATGGAATTTTTATCACACCGGAGATGATCCTGCTCACATCATCGATGAGCATTGGTACATGACAGACTACGACGTCTCTCGAGACACCTACCACGAACGCCCGATGTATCCGCTCAAGGGAGTAAACATTGACGCGGCCGATTATGTTCCAAGCCCGCTGGAAGATTGGATTCACGGCGCCCTCAATTTCTCGGCCGCCAAAAAACAATACGCGTTCCTCGGGAACACGGAAATGATGAAGCCCTTCTCCTTTCGCGAATCGAAAAAGAGCAAGCATGAGGGCAGCAAGCCCGAGCTGTGCACGGTCGAGGGCGAAGCGTTGAAGAACCCGCAGATCTACAAGTCCAACTTCCTCATCGAAGTCTATTTCAAGACAACCGCGAGGCACACCCGCGGTGTGCTGATGGAGAAAATGAAAGGCAGCGGCTATAGCCTGGCGATCAGCCCAACCGGCGGGTTGGTTTTCAATATTAACGCAACCTCGTCCCTGACGGTGGAAGGGGTACCAAGCGGCCCGTCCGCTGTTCTCACGGGAGTGCAGTCCGTTTCGGTCAAAACCAAATCCAAAGTGAACGACGGCCAATGGCACCACGCCATCGCCGAAGCCGATCGTAAAGCGAAGACGCTCACGATCTATCTCGACGGGCGAAAAGACACCTCGGCCCGAGGTATCGATAGCAGCGTTTCGCTGGCGAACGACGGGGACGTTTACGTGGCTGGGACCCCAGAAGGCCGATATCTCGATGGTACCCTCGACTTCCTCCGCATCGCCCAAGGCACCCTCGCCGACGCCGACACCACCATCGAAGAACTCCACGCCTGGGAATTCGACGGCCCCTTCCTCCGCGATTTCACCGGTCACAAACCGACCGGGGCGCGCCGGGACGCAGGCGCTCTGGAAAAAACGGACTGATTTCAAAACCGCGTTAAGCTTTCAAGGAAGCCTTTTTTTGGCGGGGCCCGGCGGAAGTTCCAATTTTACGCGTGGTCATAAGCAGGTTTTCAATTTTGTGTTTTTTTGGCGTCGTCTCCAAGGGAGGCGCCGACTCGCGACCGCGAGATGACC
>DASYTB010000495.1:0-3932 GCA_036002705.1 Verrucomicrobiia bacterium | reverse complement strand
TCGATCCCAACGCGGTCATTCCGAATGATTATCGCAGCTCCACGATTACGACCAAAGATGACCGCGTGATTACAGGCATCATCAAAAAGCAGGATCAAAGCTCTCTCACCATCGCGACGGCAAACGAAATGCTGGTTCTGCCTCGCTCCGAAGTTCAATCGATTCAAGTTAGCGAAATCTCCATGATGCCGGACGGCTTACTCACTCCGCTCAACGACCAGGAAATTCGCGACCTCCTTTATTACCTGAGTCGGCCGGGACAGGTTCCTCTTTTGGGCACCGCCGAGACGGTCGCTTACTTCTTCGACGGGAAGGACCTGGCCGGTTGGGATGGAAACGAAGACCTTTGGAAAGTCGAAAACGGAGAAATTGTCGGTTCAAGCAAGACGGGCCTGAGCCATAACGAATTTCTCAAGAGCCAAATGGTTTTCAGAGATTTCCGGCTGGTTTGCAAAGTAAAGCTGACGCCCAACAAAGAGAATAGTGGCATTCAAATCCGCAGCGAGGCGCTCTCCGATGGCGAAGTTAAAGGTTGCCAGGCGGATGTGGGCGCCGGCTGGTGGGGCAAACTTTATGAAGAGCAAGGCCGGGGATTGCTCTGGGACAAATCCGGCGAGCAATACGTCAAGCCTGATGACTGGAACACCTATGAGGTTCTCGCGGTCGGCAGCCAAATCCGCACGGCCATTAACGGCCATCTCTGCGTCGATCTGGACGATCCTAAAGCCGCCGCCCAGGGAGTGGTTGCCTTTCAATTGCACGCTGGGGGACCGCTTGAAGTCCGCTACAAGGATATCGAGATCGAAGTGAACCCGAAATTCACGCTGAAAACGGCGCCGCCGTAAGATTTATTTTACCGCAAATCAGCGAGATCGAGCGGACGAGGTTCCTGTTCCGCGGGAGGCAGGAGCAATTTGCGCACGAGTTCCGCCGCGTCGGCGACATTGTACGGTTTGCGCAGTGTTCCGGCCTTGAACTCGTTGACGATCCGTCGTTCGATCGTTTCATCCAGATAGCCGGACGCCAACACGCATTTGATATGCGGCCAGCGCGTGCGGACCTGCGCGATCAATTCGAGACCGCTAATACCAGGCATGTTAAAGTCGGTGAGAAGAAGATCTATTTTCTCCTGGGAAAGGATTCGAAGGGCTTCATCCGCGTTATGGGCCGAGAAAGTTTGGAAGCCAACCGCTTGAAGGAAATCGCAAGTGCATTCAAGCACGAGCTCGATATCGTCCACTATTAGAAGCCGGCCCGAGCATTTTTCGAGCTGCGGCTGGGCTTCACTGCCGACGGTGATCTCGCTTTCCACCGTAGGGAGAAACACGTGGAAAACCGTTCCCTTCCCGATGTGGCTCTCGACCTCCACAAATCCGCCGGATTGGCTGACGATGCCGTGAACAATCGAAAGCCCGAGGCCAGTTCCGCGCCCGGGATCTTTGGTTGTGAAAAATGGATCAAAGATGCGCGGCAAAACATCCGCTGGAATCCCGGTGCCCGAATCGGAAACGCTGCAACGCAGAAAAGGGGTTCCGACCGGATAATCGGTCTTGGCGGCCTGCTGCGGATTCAGTTTCACGACCTCATTTCGCAACTCGAGTGGGCCCCCCTTGGGCATCGCATCCTGGGCATTGACACAGAGGTTCAGAACGATCTGGTGGGCGCGCGAAGGATCCATGCGAACTTTGCAGGGCTCGGGAGTCGGCGCCAGCTTCATCGTGATGTTCGACTTGAGCGACCGACCGGTAAGCTGAGCAACTTCATGAATGATCGTGTTGAAATCGAAAACGGCGATCTTGTCTTTGGACGCGCGGCTAAACGCCAGTAGTTGCTGTGTAATATCTGCCGCGCGCGCGGACGCCTGTTCTATGTTCTGCAGATATTTTCGCGCCACGTCGGGATTCTCCTCTCCGAGGAGGAGCAGTGTCGTATTTCCCCGGATGACCAGGAGCAAGTTATTAAAATCGTGGGCAATTCCCGCCGCCAGAGAGCCAATCGTCTTCAGCTTTTGCGCCTGGTAAAGCGCGTTCTGCAGTTCGTTGACTTTCGTTTGGTCGCTAACCTGATAAATCAGTCCGACTGTCTCTTTCCCGTGCTGCCACGGTGCAATCCGGACATGCCAATGTTTGCCGTCCGAGTTGGCGTACATGTCGATCGCTTCGCCGGTGCGCAGGACCGTTTCAAAAGCCAGCTTGACCTCGACGCGTTTCATCGGATTCTCGATCAGGTCAAGAAGAGGGAGTCCCTCGCGTGGCGGCGAAGTGAGCTTCAGCCAGCCGTGCTCGGGGGGCATGTCCAGCCAGGTATTGTTGATCTGGGTTAGCCGGAACTGCCGGTCCACCGCATAAACCGCGGAATCAATCGAGTGCAGGATGCTCTGGCTGAAATCCCGCTGGGAGAGGATTTCTTCCTGCAAGCGCTTTTTCGCGCTGATATCCCGTTCACAGGAGACATACCCAAGCAGTTCCCCATTCCGGTCGTGAATCGGTGAAACGGTCGCCTCAACCGGGTAGGTCTTGCCGTCGCGGCGCAGATTCGTCAGTTCGCCCATCCAATCCGCGCCCGATTCAATCGCCGTAATGTACTGCCGGACTCGGTCCCGGTCTTCGGGCGCGCGCAAAAACTCAGCGCCGCGCCCGAGGCTTTCCTCGATGTCGTAGCCCGTGACGGTTTGGAAAGCGCCGTTCACGTAAGTGATTTTGTAATCCGCGTCGGTGAGAAAGAAAACATCCGGCGTGGCGTCCAGTGCCGTCATGAGGCGATGAACATGGGATTCCATGCGCCAGCGGCGGGTCGCGTCCTTGATCGAAATCAGCCAGTGGTTTTCGTCGAGAGGCGAGATCGTCAGATCCACGATCATCCGCAAATGCCCGCCCGGGAGAAAACTGACCGAGGAAAGAGATTCAGCATGTTGTCCATGCAGTCCTTCCCGTTCGAGAATGCTTTTCAGGCGCTGGGTCGTCTGGGCGGTCAGGGCTTCAAAGATGCTCGGTTTTTCGGAAAGCTGGATTTGCTCCAGGAATTTCTGGGCGCGGCGGTTGCATTCGAGCAGCCCTCCATCGCGTGTACACACCACGAGAGCATCTTCAGAGGCCTCGAAGATGGCCTGCCACCAAGAGGCGTGCGTTTCGCCATTCAATTGCTTAGGCGCATCCGATAACACGATAATATTGCGTCGAACCGTGTGCAACAGTCCACGCCAACGACTGTTTTATCGGATGAATCGACTTGTGATTAAGGAGTTTCCCGCCTGTTCGAGGCGCGACAAGCCGTCGGTTAGGGGATTTGCTGAAAGAAACCGTAGGTGGTGGCCAATACGAAAAACGGGCGGCTCGCGGTAGGCACATCCCGAGTGGCGGAGCTAAAGTTTATTCAGGATGCGCTGTCAAAAAAGCCAATTGTATGAACACGAGTTCCAGCCATTTTCTTGAACCTTATTTAGCCCATTGGCTGCCTTCCCTTTATTTCAGCAGCTATTGGTGGACTGTGCTCGGCTTCTTTGGGAATTTGCTTTTCAGTTCCCGCTTTTTCTTCCAATGGATCGCGTCGGAGCGTCGGCGCAAGCTGTTTGTTCCCGGTTACTTCTGGCAGTTGAGTTTTGGGGTAGCGTGATTAACCTCATTTACGCGTTGCACATCGATAACGCGCCGTTTCTCTTCGGCACTTTCGCATTGCCATTTATTTATGGCCGAAACCTCGTCTTGTTGCGGCGTTCCAAGGAGCCGAAGGAGTCGCAACCTGTCATCCCGGCCAAAGCCCTGCAGCCGGGTTTTGGTTCGGCTTAAACACTATGCGACCCCAACCACGTTCCTCAACGGCCACCCTGGTTCACCTGGCCACTTTTATTCTCGTCGTTGCCGCCCTCTATTTTGGCAAGCCAGTTCTCATTCCGCTGGCTCTGGCTACGCTCCTGGCCTTTCTCCTCAGCCCCG
>DASYTB010000494.1:0-4099 GCA_036002705.1 Verrucomicrobiia bacterium | reverse complement strand
CCCGACCCCGTCCCCGCCAACCGGTAGGGGCACGGCACGCCGTGCCCGTCTTCCCGCACGACACCGAATCCCGCACCACGCCACCAATCCCACACCACCAAGCATCCCACGCCAAACCAAAAACACTGTCACCCTGAGCGCCGTCCGCAAGATGGCCGAAAGACCTCAACCGACGCGCCACAAAAAGCGTCAGCCGTCACCTATCAATTTTTGTTTAAGATTATTTGCTTCCGCCACGAAACACGGGTCACGGAACACGAACCACCATCTTCTTCCTACCGCGACTCCCCCACCCGCTCCCCATCCACCGCCGCCCGTTCCGCCCGTCCCGGTCTGGGAAACCGCGGCCCCGTCTTCGAACTATCATTCGAAACCTTGCTCTTCGGCCGCGCACAAGATGTCGCCCACCAGCGCGACGCATACTTCGGCATCTCGCACATCTTCACGCACCCGCCGCGCGCCTTCGACACCGCGCAGTGGCAATAACAAGTGCTGTCGCGATGCGCCAAGAGCCCAGCGCCATCCGCCCACGCGCTCCCGCACAACAACGCAATCGCCGCCGCGAACGCCGCCGCGCTCAATCCCGTCCGCTGCACTACCGTCACAATCGACCGCCGGAAGGAGGGCCAGTTCATAACCCAAGTCTGTCCCGCTTCCGAAAAAAAACCGATAGCTCTCCGCCCAAATAAAATCCGTTACAAAAGTAATAGAACTTTTTCCGTTCAAATGGTCTCTATCTCATTGTAGGGGCGGGGCTTGTCCCGCCCGTCGAGGCCCGCACCACGATCGATCCGTTCGCCTCCCCACCCAAACCCGCTAGCGCCGGTTCACCCTGACCTCGAAGGGCGCCCTTGCCGGCGTCCTCTCAATCCCTAGCACCGCTGAAAAGCCCCGGTTTCCCGTTTCAATCCCCACCCAGTTCCAATCCGGCTTTTCGCCCCCATCCCGAAACACACCCAGCCCCAGCGAAACCAACTAACTCCATTATTTATAATAATTTACAAAATCGTAGCGCCGTCCGCCTATCTGGCACCCCTCCTGCATTATCCCCAGCCGTGGGCGCGTTTCGAATGGATGAACCGCCTGAGAGTAACGCAGCGGGGGGGAAGGGGCCTGCTCGTTACTACGGACGATTCATTCCCAACCTGCCTCTGAGAGGGAAGCTAGGATGGATGACCCCACGCAGCCGGTGTGAAAACGACGCTGGCTACGAAACGCGCCTTCTCGAGGCCCCCGATCCCAAGCGGGGGCCTCATTTTTTTCAGCTCCAGCACAAGACCGATTTACTGTAGGGGCGCAGCATGCTGCGCCCCATGTCCGCACGATCACACCGCTAGGGGTTTTCCCGCCGCAATATTTCCGCAAAACTCTGCCGTCACCTGTCTCGCCCCGCATTAATACCGCCTCACCATCCACGCCTTCATCAAGCAAAAATCATAAAATCCCACCACCTGCTTCCCCGTCACATACGCCACTTCTTCCCCAAATTCCACGTGCATAAACGTCCCCAGCGCCGTCGTCTCCACTTTAATCACTTGCCCCTCGATCTCCCGCCCAGAAATCATCCGCACTCTCACCACAGCGCCGATTGGATACGTTCGAGCTCGCCGCGCCTGAAAATTAGAATTTTCCTCGCTGATCTTGCCCTCCTGCCATTCGCCCAGTCTGACACGCTGCGCTACATTCGCCCCGTGTAAATACGGTTTAAACCCTAGATGAATCCCTCCCACCACCTGCCACCGTCGATACAAATGGATTTCCCCGACATGGAGTCGTTGGAGTCATGTCTCGATCGGTTATCGCACCGCAGTCGGGAAGTCGCCATCAGCTTCGTCTTTATCGAACTCTCGACGGGTCTCTCATCCTGCCAATTGATTCGCGACAGTCACACGATGACCAAAAGCAAAAAAGCTTGGTACTTGGCACATGCCGATAAGGCTTTCCACGTCGCGGAAGCCGCGATGTGGAAAATCCAAATGACCCACACGGAATTCGATCAGATGACCGCCATGACGGAACGGTTGAGGTTCGAACTTCAGGCTTTGCACTAAAAACAAAAATTCTTCTTTTCGCTAAACAATAATTATTCGCTGGCCCTTTTCGACCAACGAGCGCATCCTCCCTTGGTCGGCCATCTGACGCCTTGCCCATTTTTTCAGGCCACGGCGCTTTCTAGACGACTCACGACGTGGAGAGACGACCGAGATGGAATCCAATTATCCCTCCGTCGAAATCCCTGAACCCCCATCCCTCCAGGATCGGCTCAACATCGTTCGCTCTTTCTCTCGCGATGCCAACCTCAGCTTCGTCCGCAGTTTGCTCGACACCGGCGTCCTGCTCGTTCGCACCGCACAACGGCTCGACCCGGGCACCGATGCGCATGCAAATTGCCTCGAGGCCGCGCGGAAATGCAGCCAAGGCGCGGAACGCGATCTTTGGAAACTTCGATACAATCCAGACGCGTTTGTCACCTTAGCTTCGGACATCGAGCGACTCGAGTGTGAAATTGCCGCTCTTAGCCCTTCGTGACGCTGGACCGGAACGCGAACGACGAATTGGCATTAGCTCCGCATCGACTGCGTTCGCTCACTTGCCGTTCGGCAACTGCCTGAGGGTTTCTAGTCCTTACCCGCGCCACCATCCGCCTTCTGTGCCACCGGAAAAACTTCCGTCAGCGTAACCACCGCCCCCTCATGCTTCCCCTCGGCCGTCCGATACGGCAGAATTCGCAATTGGTAGCCTTTTCCGTCTCGAACCGGAATCTCTTTCTCGATCAACTGCGCATTGCCGATCACCTGCAGCACCATCGGCTGCAAATTCGGAATCGCCACCGGCGGATTGATGTTCATAAACGGCCGCCCCACATCGCCAGGAATCAAACCCAGCGTCTCCTGCGCCAGTGGCGTAAATCTCCGAATCGTCCCGTCGCGCCCCAGCATCACCACCGTCAGATCGATGCTCGAAAGCAGATTCATCAAATCGCTGTTCGCGATCGATACATCCGAGTTCCGGCTCCGCAGTTCGTCGTTCACCGTGCTCAGCTCTTCGTTCGCCGATTGCAACTCTTCCTTCGCGGTTTCCAATTCCTCGTTCGTGCTCTGCAGTTCCTCGTTGCTCGAAAGAATCTCCTCGTTCGCCGATTGCAGTTCCTCGTTCATCGCTTCTTGATTCTCGATCACCGACTGCAAATACTCTTTCGTCGCCGCCAGTTCCTGCTCCAGCTTGGTGATCCGCACATTCGAGGCCTCGATTGCCTTTTGCTCGGTGCGCGACTCTTTCGTCTTTGACTCCGTCACTCCTAGGACGCCTTCTTCATGAAACACGATCATGACGTACTGCTCTTTCGTCTGTCCCAGATGAAGCGGCATCACATCAATGCCGACCAGATGCGTCTTTGGCTTCCCGTGATCCCCGGTCCCGTTTCCATCATCATTTCCGCTGGCGCTTCCGTCCCCGTTCCCGTTCTTCAACACGATTCCGTGCTTATGGACGGTCGCCCCTTCCTTTTTCACTCGTCCCAGCGCGTTCCGCAGCTCGATCTGCAACGCCTCTCGCGCCATCTTCAAAATGTTCAGGCTCGCCCGGCCCGGAGACAGTTTCAGATACCGGCTCACGTTCCCGCGCGTGTGCACGATTTCTAATTCGTCGTTCACGAAAACCGTCGCCGGCGCGAACTGCGTCACCAGCCGCCGGTCAAACTCCTTTTGTGCCTCCAGATAGTTCGAGCTCGATTCCGGCGGACGCATCGGCGTCCGCACCGTTCCGTATTCAGCGCGATCCGCCGCCCGGTTCAGCGAAAATGTCACCGGTTGCCGGCTGCTCGAGACCTTCTTTGAATAAATTTTGTACGTGCGGTCCACGGTCGTGAATAGATTGCCCGCCGTCCCGATGCCCTCCGACGTTCCCAGCATCAAATACCCGTCCGCACGCGTCGCATAGTGAAACAGCGAAATCACTTTGTTCTGCAAAATCGGTTCGAGATAGATCAGCAGGTTGCGGCAGCAGATCAGATCCATCTGCGAAAATGGTGGATCGTTCACCAGGTTGTGCTGCGCGAAGATGCACATATCGCGGATGCTCTTGCTGATGCGATAGCCGC
>DASYTB010000493.1:0-7444 GCA_036002705.1 Verrucomicrobiia bacterium | reverse complement strand
AACAGGCTCGATTTTCATTGCCATTGATTGAAAATAGAAGTCCGCCGTAATCAACCCATATCCCTCCAGCCTTTCTTCCACAAATAGCCTGGGAAAGTTTACTATCTTCCCGGCCCACGAGAACAATGCGCCGAATTTCTCCGTGAGCGAGCACGAACAGACCATCGCGCGTTCCAATCCAGAGGCTGCCACTCTGATCGACGAACAAACAAAGGCAATTAAGGTCAGCAAAAGGGCGAAACTCGACTCCATCGAACCTGACCAGTCCATTTCGGGTGGCGATCCAAATATAACCATCCGGTGTCTGCGCTAGTGCTTTTATTTTATCAGCGGGCAAGCCGTTGGCGGTCGTCCAGTGCAGGACTCGATATTTTCGAGGAATCTCAAAGGGCGACGCGATTGTGCGGTTTTCGGCGACCGCTGCGGACGAATGGAATAAGATGAGATGCCCAGCAAAAAGCATGGCAACCCAAAATCCTGGCGCGAATCGAGAGTTCACGAAAAAGCGATATTCAAGACGTCCGGATCGTGTATCATTGCTTCTTAAGTCGCGAGAATACTAACGGAACTTTTGGAAGGATCAATTCGAAGAGACCTCTATAAACCGACCACGTTTAAGGGCCACCCTTAGCCCTATCCGTTGCCAGCGATGAAAGGGGACCATGGAGGCAAAGAATATCAGGGGAAAACCGCGACTTGCGGAGTGTCGATCCAACCGGAGCGGTTCGAACGGTCGGTGACCTGGAGCCAATCGTCGCGCCGGGCTTCGATGCGAAGTTCGGTTCCATCGGGCACGTTGAAAGCGGCTTGGGATTCCTTGAGTGGGCCGAGGTGAACCAGGCCTTGTTTCACCACGACAATGGCGGTCTTTTCTTTGGTTTCGACGGCGCCAACGGCAAGCACAGACGCCGTGATGATGAAAAGTATCCCGGCGAGCCGGGAGTAGGTCCGCAAGCTCGGTTGCCATTCGGGTTTGAGGAGCGCGACCGAAAGAATGAGGAGCCATGCCCAGAGCAGGATAGCGGCGGCAGTGGAAAGCTCGTTCAGTGTGAAGTAATCAACGGCTCTGTCCCAGATTTTGGACTGGACGGAGGCGGAAGCAGACACGTGATCGCGCGCGAAGCGGAGGTTAGCCTGAATATCCGGGTCGCGCGGAGCGAGGGCGGCGGCGCGCCGGTAATTGTAAATGGCGCGGCCAAGATCGCCCATTTTGAAGTATGAGTTGCCGAGATTGAAGAGCACTCCCCCGGAGTACCGGCCAGCTTTCAGCATACTTTCGTAGAGGGAGGCGGCTTCGTCGTATTTTCCTTGTTCGTAAAGGCGGTTGGCCTGGTCAAAATGGGACGGCTCGGCAGAGTGGACCCGGATGCCAGAGACAGCGAGCACAAGCAAGGCGACAAAGCACAAAACGACACTCCCCCAGAAGCGCGCCCGTCCTCGGCCGCTGCGGCTCTCGACAACGGCGCGCGCACCCGAATGGGAAGCGCTGTCCGCTGCCGTGAGTTGCTGCGCCCGAGGGCGGGCGCGGTCCTGGAGCCGTCCTGTCGCGGGTTTTGAATTCGTTCTTGAGCGCATCACAGCAGTTAAACAGGCAACCGCCGCAATTCATCGAGGGCGCTCTCGAGTTTCGCCGCAATCTGGAGAAATTCCTGATCGCTGCGAACCGGGGCGTAGCGTGCCTGGTTGCAGATCTGAAAAAGGTCGCGCAGGTTTTGCAATAGGTCGGCAGAAGCACCGCGCCTGGGGAGAGCTTCGTCCAGGGCGGCTTCTGTGATGCCCGAAGCAGGCTGATCGAGCCGTTCGCCGATTTGCTCCTGGAGCAGCCGAAAAAGCAGCGCATAGAACGCGTCGTTTTGATTTTGGGCCGCCAATTGTTTCAATTGCTGCAGGCCCGCCACGACGGTTTTTTGCACTTCGATCCGTCTCCGCAATCTCGGATTATTGGCCAAAGTATCCCGCCGTTTGCGCCAAAGACTCACCCCCACAAAACCAGCCAGAGGAAGAACCTGCAGCAGCAAAAACCAGGGCTGCTCGATAAGGGGCGGAGCCACAGCGATCATCGCGCCCGGCGCGCTCTTAATGTGGACAATATCCGTGCGTTCCTGTGGTTGTTCCGGCTCGGCGCCTTTGGGTGCGAGTACAGTGGGCTGCGCCTGTGCCACGGCTCCGGCGTTCACTTTGACCGGAATGGCGGGCTGGGACAGCTTCACATACCGCTTTTGCGCCGGGTCAAAATAAGCCAGCGAAAGCGCGGGAATCTCACGCACCGCCGCGCTCTGGGGCGCGACAACTTGTTCAAAAGTTTTTGAGCCCTGAATGCCAAGCGGATCATCACTTGCCACCGAACTGTTCGGTTGATAAACCTTGAAATCCGGCCAATTCACATCCGGCAATTTCAAATTGTCTAGATTTCCCCGTCCACTGACCGAGACTTTGAGCGTGATCGGGTCGCCTGCGTTTACGTTGTTCGGACTCGCCGCCACGGTCCAATTAAAGTTCCCTATCGCGCCGCTGAATTCGGAGGGAACATCACCGGAAGGAAGCGGAAGAACGTTGATTGGCACCGAACCGCTCGTCGCCGTGACCTGCCGCCGCTGAACGCGGGCGAAACCGAAGAAATCGGTCGGGTCGGCCTGGCCGCGCAAAATAAGCGTCAGAGTCGATTCGGCCGGGCCGAGGGTGAGCTGGCCGGCTTTTGCCGCGGAGATCGCCAGCTTAAAGGAAAGCACATTGTAGATGATATTGCCGATCTGCGTTTGCGACCGTGGCGCTTCGATTTGTTTGTTAACGATGAAACCATCGCTTTTCAATTGCGGGGCTTGGACATTCTCCGCCTGAGTGACGTAAAGCTGCACTTCCACCGGGATGACTTCGCCAACGTAAATTTCCTGCTTGGGCACAATGAGCTTTAGGAACGCGTAGCGATTCTGGGGGACATCGCTTTTGGTGACTGTCAACTTGGCCGGCTGAGTCGCGTAACCGGAGCCGTTCACCGTCACTCGAATAGAGGGAATGGTGTATTCTCCCGGTTGCGTTCCCGTAATCGCATAGGTCAGCGACTGCTTCGCGCTTCTCGCCCCATTGATGATGGTCAGGCTCGTCGAGGTACCACGATACTGAATGGACAGCCCTTTCATCTGCGGAAATTGCTCCGCGCTTTCCGGAGTCCCGCCTTCAACAGAAATCTGCAATCCCGTCGTTTCACCTGCCATAATGGTGCTGCGGTCCAATTCAGCTTTTACCGAAACCGCGGCGAAGACGGGCAAGGAGCAAATGAAAAGGAAAAAGAGCCAAACGAACGCTCTGCCGACGAAGCTCACAGGAAGGAGCCCGGACATTCTTGTCCGCAAGCAGCGAAAAACACCATCACTCGCGGGCAAGAATGTCCGCGCTCCTTTCCCAAGCATCGTGGGCAAAGATCGGCTACAGCGAGACCCGCTGCGCCACTGTCCGATTTTCGCCCTTTCGTTCACCAGTCCTTGAAAATCCGGTTTTGATTTTCGGCTTTGCGATTCTGGGGAATGAAGAGCAGAGCCTTTTCCTCGCTCCGTTGTGCATCCAGAAGCTGTTTGGCTTGTTGCGGCGTCATTTTTCCGAGCTGCGCGAATTGCGCGGCGGTCGCGGCTTCCGCGTCCTGCTTTTGCTGGTCAGAATCCTTTTGCCCGCCTTTGTTAGCCTGGGATTGTTCGTTCTTCTTCTCCTGCTTCTCTTTTTCGGATTGGGCTTGTTGTTGTTTTTGCTTTTCTTCCTCCCGCCGCTGCTTTTGGTCCTGCTTCTGTTGATTCTTCTTTTGTTCCTCTGAGTTTTTTTGCTCGTCCGACTTATTGTCCTTGTTCTGTTGGTCTTGTTTATTTTTCTGCTGCTGGTCTTTTTGCTTATCCTTGTTCTCGTCTTTATTATTCTGCTGCTGATTTTTGTCCTGTTGATCTTTCTTCTGTTCCTGCTGCTGTTTCTTGAGTTCCTCCAGCTTTTTACGAACAACATCCCGATTAAATTCCGCGTCCGAGTCCTTCGGGTTGATTTTTAGCGCCGCGTCGTAATGCTGAATAGCCTGCTCCCAGCTGGCCATTCGCTCCTGCAAATTCGAGCTGGCCTCGCCAATCCGAAATTCGGCGTCGCCGAGATTGTAAAAGCTCTGCTGTTGAAGATCGAGTTCCGGCGACGCGGCGGCGGCTTGAAATTCCTTTTGCGCTTCATCGAACTTCTTCGCCTGATACGCGGCCGTGCCCGCGTTGTAATGCAAGCGCGCATCGTTTGGATTTTTTCCGATCAGTTCCTGGTATTCGATGAGCGCACTCTTGTACTCGCCGGCTTTATAATGGCGCTGCGCCTTGGCCGCGCTCGCATGGGCGGAGAAACCGCTCAAGATCAGCAGGGCGGCGGCCGTCGCGGCTGCTGGCACGATGGGACCTTCGCTGGGTGTAGCGGGCTCGCTCGCGTTTTGCCGCCGCGCCGTTCTCTTCTGTTCTGGAAAGAATACTTCAAGGAGCAACAGCAAAACCGCCGCGCCCAGCGGCCAGTAATATTGCTCTTTCAACCGTTTCATGAGCTTTGTACTCCGCTCGGAGGTGGGCAGCGGCTCGAGACCGCGCTGATACAGCACGTCCATCGCGTTCGCGCCCTGCAGCGGAATGTAAAATCCTTTTGCCGCGGTTGCGATCTGTTGCAGCAATTGTTCGTTCAAACGGCTTTTCACCACGTTACCTGACTCGTCCTTCACATACGTGAGATTTCCATGTTCGTCACGTAAGCGGAGCAATTCGCCACTCGGCGTGCCGACGCCGACCGTAAAGATTTTGATTCCATCGCCAGCCGCTTTCTCCGCGGCTTCCACGGCGCCTTCTTCATGGTCCTCGCCGTCCGTGAAAAGGATCAGAATTTTGTGATTCTCCTCCGCGTCGGTCCCGTAGGCGTCGCGCGCGGTCTGAATAGCCTGGGAAATCGCCGTGCCGCCTTGCGGAATGATGCCTGGCTCGAGAATCTGCACGCTTTGGCGGAACGCTTCATCGTCGAAAGTCAGGGGGCATTGCAGGAAAGCGGACCCGGCAAATGCGATCAATCCGAAGCGGTCGAATTTACCAAGCTTCAATAGATCCAGCGCCGCCAGTTTTGCCCGCGTGAGACGATCGGGCTGAAGATCGGCCGCCAGCATACTGCGGGAAGTATCAACCGCTATAATGACGTCGCGTCCCCGTTGCGTGGCTTCCTCCCAGATAAATCCCCACTGGGGACCGGCGATGGCGAGCAGCAAGAGGGCGGTCGCGGTGAAAAGAAAGACACGACGGAATTTCTGGCGCGCGGCAGAAATTCCCAGCGTGAGTTCTGAAAGCGTTTTGTGTCGGACGAATTGGCGAACCAGTTCGCGCCGTTTGCGCCAGGTCAGCCAGAAAAAGAGCGCGAGCAGCGGCAGCAGGGCCACCGCCACCCACAACATTTTGGGATTGGCAAAGTTCACGGCAATTTTCTCCAAACCGTATTGCTCAAGATAATTTCCAACAAAAGAATCACCAGCCCCGCCAGGACAAATCCTGGATACAGCTCCCGATATCGCTGATATTTCTTCACCTCGACCTCGGTCTTTTCGAGCTGATCGATCTCGTCGTAAATCTTCCGCATGGCCACGGAATTGTCCGCGCGAAAATATTTCCCGCCGGTCATCTGCGCGATTTTCGTCAGAGTTTCTTCATCAATGTCCACCGGTTGGTCCATATAAGCTTTTTGGCCGAAAACATTCACGTAGGGCACGCGCGCAATGCCTCGCGTGCCAACCCCAATCGTGTAAGTGCGAATGCCCAGCGCCTGGGAGGCTTCGGCGGCGGTCAAAGGCGGAACTTTCCCGGCGTTGTTTTGACCATCGGTCATGAGAATGATAATTTTGCTTTTGGCTTTCAAATCGCGGAGCCGGTTCGCCGCCGCAGAAAGCGCGGACCCGATGGCAGTGCCGTCTTCGAGGCTTCCAATATTTAAACGATCGATATTCTGGAGAAGAAAATCGTGATCCAAAGTTAACGGCGTGGCGATGTAAGCACGGCCGGCGAAGGCGACCAAACCGATTCGATCCGCCGCGCGTTTTTTGACAAAACCTCGCAAGACGTCCTTGGCCATGACGAGCCGGTTCACTGGTTCGCCTTTGATCTCAAAATCCTCGGCCGCCATGCTGCCGGATAAATCCAGGGCCACCACAATATCAATGCCGCTCGCGTGAATCTTGGCCTGGCCTTCGCCCAGCCGGGGGCGGGCGAGAGCCAAAAGCAAAAGCAGAAGCGCGAGCCAGCGCATTCGGAGCAAAATTGCCCCAATGCTGCTGCGCGTGATGCCGATGATGTTTTTGACCAGCCCGACCGAAGAGTAGAGAAACGCAGACTGCTTTCCCGCACGCCCTTTGAGCCAGGCCGCCAGGGGCACAATTAGCAGCAGGAACAGAAACCACGGATATGCGAAGGAAAAGTTCATGCCGCTTTCTGTTCCGCGGGTGGCGGTTGTGACTCTCTCGGGTCCGCGACCGGCGCGGTTTCATCGATAAACCGAAGCGCGGCATCCAGCAGCGCCTTCAATTCGTTTTGGGAGGGTTCAAAACGCGCGAACTTTACCAGGTCGCATCGTTCGAGAAAATCTTCCAAGAGCCCTTTATGCGACGGATGGAGAGCGGAACTCGAGCGCATCTCGTCGAGAAATTCCTCGGTCGTCCGTTCCGGTGCGTGCAGATCAAATCGATCCTCGAGATATTCGCGAACGACATCGGAAACCAGCGAGCAAAAAGCGTAAGGGTCGGAGAGAAGTTCTTCCGCGTTGCGCAGCCGGTCCTTGGCCTTTCGATGGGGTGGAATAATCGCCGCCGGTTTCGGCGCGAGTTTCCGCTGCCTGAACTTTCGCCAGAGAAACCAGGCGGCGACTGCGGCGGCGATCCCTGTCAGCACCCAAAGCAACCACGCGTACGAACTCGGAATTTCGACCGGCCCCTTGATGCCATGAATGTCAGGGGAGTTCGTGCCAACCGTCCCAATCGTGCCCGGGGGCGCCGCACTGTTCGACGGCGCGGGCAAAATCAAAGCTGGAGCTTTCCTATCCATGCTGTCGCTGCCTGGCACCACCAAATTCGATTTGGACCTCCATTCGGCTGGTTGTTCATCAACCTGTTCTGAATGGCCGCAAAGATGCTATGGAGCGTCGTCTTGCGCAAAAATAATCCGCTCGCACATTCTGGTACAGTCACCTGCGTCAAACCAAACGCGCATTGACCAAATTCCTGATTTCGGAGAGAGTGCCCTCAGCAAGTGAATACGACCCAAGGACTTTGGATTTCGGAGCCTGCTCAATGCTGATGTCGTCCCCTATTTATTTTCCAGAGATTTCCGACCTAATCAAAAGGGGACAAGAGCAGGAAGCGCTTCATCAACGGGCGGCGGCGGCCGCTCGATCCCATTTTGGAGCAAAAGTTTTCGTG
>DASYTB010000492.1:0-15243 GCA_036002705.1 Verrucomicrobiia bacterium | reverse complement strand
CATGACAATAACGAAACGTTATTTCCGAAAGAGGATAAATCCCAGTAAACCGTTGCGGAGTTCCGTGAGCCAGGAAAATCGATGAAAGAGGAAAATTACGACGCCATTTTGATTGGTGCCGGTCCCGCCGGTTCGTGCGCCTCCGCGATTTTAGGAGAGTACGGCCACCGCGTCCTGGTGTTGGAACGGGAGAAGTTTCCGCGTTATCACATTGGGGAGTCGCTCATTCCGTTCACATTTGGGCCCCTGGAACGAATCGGGATGATTCCAAAGATGAAGAAGTCCCGGTTCGTTAAAAAATATAGCGTGACCTTCGTCCACCCCGATGGACGCCGCTCGCAACCTTTTTATTTCTTCACTCGCTATGATCGCGAGACCATCGCGCAAACCTGGCAAGTGCTGCGTTCAGAATTCGACCAGATGCTCCTTGATAACGCCCGGGAAAAGGGAGCCGAGGTCCGCGAGGAAACCACGGTCAATCGGTTGCTCATGGAGGACGGCCAGGTTGTGGGAGTTGAAGCCGCGGATCGCCGGACCGGCGGTACTTACGAGGTCCGCGCGCCGATCACACTGGATTGCACTGGTAAGGAAGCTTTTAGCGCCAACAAAAATGGCTGGCGAATGCGCGATCCGTACCTGAACAAGATTGCGGTCTGGACTTACTACAAGAATTCGAAGCGTGGAGTGGGCCTTGATGAAGGGGACACCACGGTTGCCTATATCCCAGAGAAAGGTTGGTTCTGGCACATTCCACAACATGACAGCATGACGAGCGTTGGAATTGTCGCCGAAGGTAAGTATCTGACTCGCGCCGGGGTTAAAGACCCGAAGGAAATCTTCCGGCGCGAGGTGGAGGAAAATCTTTGGATCAAAGATCGCCTGTCCGCCGGAAATTCGACCGGGGAATATTTTATCACGAGCGAATACAGCCGTCACTCGCGGTACTGCGCGGCGCCTGGGTTGTTGCTGGTGGGGGACGCTTTCGCGTTCCTCGATCCGGTCTTTAGCAGCGGCGTGATGCTGGCTCTGAAAAGCGGGCAAGTCGCCGGGGAAGCCGTGAACGAGGGTTTGGCCGCGCGCGACCTTTCACCGGCCCGATTTGCAAATTACGGGACCACGATTCGACAGGGCATTGAGAACATGCGCAGACTGGTCTATGCCTTTTACAACCCCTCATTTTCATTTCGCGAGGTAATCAAAAAACATCCCGAGTCCGCCGGCATGATCACCGACTGCCTTTCGGGCGACGTGAACAAGGATTTCAGCCAGCTTTGGAGCTGGATTGGTGAATTTGTCCCGCTTCCGGAAGACCTTCCCTGTGGGGATCCATTGATGGAATCAAGGAGGTCGTAGCAAGGGAAACCTCATCTTATATGGAAGGAATTCCTGCCGCGCTGCTGATCCAAGCCCACCGGGCACAAAAAAGAAGCGATGCGAAAGGCGGGGGAAGCACTCTTGCATTTGCCGCGCTCGCGCCCGGTCAAAATCGGGAGTACCCCGGCCGCCATCATTCGATCATCACGGTGTGGGTGAAACAATCCTAAAGGCGTAAAGGCGTCAGTCCCGGAATCAGTTTCTCTCTTTTCTCCCTCGCTCAGAAGCTGTGTCGTGTAGACCACTTGGAAACCTTAACTTAGCAAGTTCCTGCTAATCAAAGCGGCCTGCTTTCTTTCACGCACCCTCCGCGCGCCGCGCTGCCATCCGCCGCTCAAATTCGCGGCGGCCCGGCCGGAGTCCCGTCCGGGGGGATTCCGTGCGCGCCCGAGACAGTATCACGCCGTAGTGGTGTTGGTCTCACGACGGATCCGCGCCACATCGCGGTCGAATCGCTTCGAGAGAACTATCGCGACCGCGCCGAGGACGGCTGCCCAGGCGATCACACCCACCGGGATCCAAACCGGGGAAGGAGTGTAGAGTTTGCCAGCCTGGCTCAGCACGGCCGCGAGAGCCAGACTCATCCCCAGACAGAACGCAATCATGCGCCGGCTGAAACGGAGGATACAAAGGCGTTCTTCCGGAGAACGCGCCACGGAAGCTGCCGCGCGCGTCCCGAGATACGAGAAGACGACGCCGATGGCGGGCCCGAGAAACGCGCCAAACCCGAGCTGGCCGAGCAAGCTTTTACCCGCGCCGCTGGCGGCGGCGGTCGCGCTTTTCACCGCCAGGGCCGCGCTGGCCGTGGAGCCCGAGAACACCGGTAACGCCACGAGCACGCCCGCGGTGAACGCGCCGCCTGGCTTGGTGCGGGACAAGGTCGTTTCCACCAGCGCGGTCATTTCGTCCCGCAGCATCGCCCGCCCGCGGAAGAGGCGCTGCCGGACAGTATCCTCGGTGAGATCGAGAAGGGCCCCGACCTCCGCGATCGAGTTATCCTCGCGGTAAAAGAGAACGAGCGGTTCGCGATAGTTCGCCGGGAGTTTCGAGAGTGCTCGCCAAAGCAACTCCTCCTCCTCACTGGCCACGGCGTGAGACGCAGGATCGGCTTCAATAACAGGTTCGGCTACCGCAACCTCCAAAGGCGCCGGTTCTCCTCCGCGGCGGAACTCGCGGCGCGCACTGTTCGCCGCGAGGTTGCGAACGATGCCGCATAACCACTGCCGGAGTTTGGCAGGCTCGCGCAAGTCCCGAAGCCGTTGCCAGGCCGTAATGAACGTCTGTTGCGCCAGATCTTCCGAGGCGCCGAGCCGTCCACACGCGCTGTAGGCGACCGAACAGATTAGAGTTTGATACCGTTGAACGATTTTGCCGAACGCCTCGCAGTCACCCGCGGAGGCAAGCTCGTACAGTTGTTCATCCGATCCCGCCGAGTCCATAGTCATGATATTCATCACCCACACGTGGCCACGAAAGAGCAAAATGTGACACCCGGCGGGCAGAAATTTGAACGACACCGGCAATGTATGAGGGTGTTGATGCAGAGCCCCAAAGTAACTGTTACCCTTCAGCGGGCAGGACGATTACCCGTTGCGCCGAAAGGGAGTGTTACCCCCAACATCAAAGGAATCGTTCCGGAGAACCTTTTAGCGCGTATTGCTCAGGATGAAATCGACAACGGGCTTCGGATCCGCGGGAGCGATGGGATAATGTCCCACACCCTCGTTCACCATGACACGGATTCGGCCGCCGATTTCCTGGTAGCGCCTTTCCAAAGGGTGCGTGTCCGTTTCGAACGCCGGATCCAGGCTGCCGCTAAAAGTTAGCACGGGCACGCCGGCCTTCGCGAGCGGATCCAGTGCGGAAAGCAGGCCGATCCTGGACATTCGGCTTCGGAGCATCGGATTCTCGACATAGATGCATGAAACTTTCCCGGCGTTCTCGATCGCCCAGGCGAAGCCGTCTCCAGCCGCCCCTCCGCACCCCTCCATCACCGGCTTGGTCGAGAAGCCGTGGCTGGTCAAATGTTCGTAAACCGCGTTCCAGTGGGCCAGGGATGGTCCATCAGCATTGTAAGGCACCGGACCGGTGACAATATGGAAGCCCGCCGCCAGCAGGGCAAGATCCACGGTCGCATCCCGCCGGACGAGGTCCGAACGAAAAATCCACGGCTTCCCCGCGGCGGGCTCCTTCGGCGCAATCACGGTAATCGCCCCCTCGACCCCGGCCAGTTCGAATCGATAACGATGGTAGCATTCAACGAAACCGGGCCCGCGACAGGTGATGAACGTGCCCTCTTTGGGATAGTTCCGGTACGAGTTTTCGCTGCTGTAAAAACTTGTGCTGACCAGTTTGTTTCCCGCGAAATCCGGGGCCCGCTCTTCATTCGGCCTCGTGTTCCGCAAGATCCAATCGACGATTGGCGCGGGGTCTCGCAGGCTGTGCGGGTGATGTCCTGCGCCCTCCTTGATCATCGAGGTAATTCGGCCGCCCAATTGTTGATAGATATTTTCGATCACCTGCGCGAACCGGCCCAAAAGCGGGTCGATGCTGCCGCAGACGTGAAGCAAAGGAACGTCATTGGTGGCAAGACCGCCCAACCGTGCGAGCATCTCCGGGTTGCCACCAGGATTGTCGGCATAGATGTACGACACCTTGTCCGGATGCAAGGTCGCCCAGACGTAGGCGTACTCTCCGCCTCGGCTCATGCCGATGAACCCCGGCTTTTCCGACAGGCCATGCTTTTCTGTGAGAAATTGATACCAGGCGTCCCATTCCTTGCCCGGCTTCAAAGTGGCATTCGCTGAAATATAGGCGATGTGAAAGCCCTGCCGAAGGAGTTCCACCTCCGTTTGCGGCTGATGATCCCAGTAACAACCGCGCCACGACCAGGGATAACCGAGCGCCGCCTTTCGAGGAACAATCACGACGCACCGCCGATGTCCCTTCTCCGGTTCACGAACCGCGAAACCTTCTCCCTCCGGAGCTTTGAACGGCGTGATGGCCAGCGTCGCTTCATCCATCACGTAATCGTGGCGTTCAAACCCCTCGCGCCAGGCCGATTTCCCGCCGTCGAATTCCGTATAAGCGCCGGCTGCCTGTAGTGCCGGAAGCCACGGAAAAAACGCCAGCAGCAGGAGGAACGCAATCAGAATCCGAGATTGTGAATTCATTTCCCGCGAGAATGTCAGCCACAGTCAGGAAAGTAAACGAGCCAGTGATCAGGAGTTGCTTGGGACGGATCAGCCGCCGCAATCTGAAGATTGCGGTTACATTTTGCTTCGAAATTCCCGACGGATGGCTATGCTCTCCCCATGCACCTGTTGATCCGAATTGCCGCCGTTCTTGGCTCTGGGTTTGGCTTCTTTTGTTTCGCGGCTCAGAATGATGTTCCCGCGCCGTTCGAAGGCCGAACCGACATTGGGCATCCGCAATACGCCGGCTCGGTGGCTTTTGATGCGGCGAGCCAGAGTTACACGGTGGCTGGGGGCGGATCGAACATGTGGTTTTCGAGCGATGCTTTTAACTTCGTTTGGAAAAAGGCTTCCGGGGATATCGCGCTTGCGGCGGACATCAGTTTTCTTGGCACCGGCGGTGATCCGCACCGCAAGGCCTGCCTGCTGATTCGGCAATCGCTCGAGGCGGATTCTCCTTATGCCGATGCCGTATTGCATGGGGACGGGCTTACCTCTCTGCAATATCGCGAGAGCCAGGGCGCGCGCACTTATGAAATCCAGGCGAACGTCATCGGGCCGAAACGCTTGCGCATCGAAAAGCGCGGGAAATACGTCTCAATGTCGATCGCGAAAGCGGGGGAGCAGCTTCATCCGGCCGGGGGCACGTTCCGCATCAGTTTCCAGGAACCGTTTTATATCGGGCTCGGGGTGTGCGCTCACAATGACAAGACCATAGAGAAAGCCGTTTTTTCCGATGCCACTTTCAGCGATTTAGCGGCGAGCGCCGCGGCTAAAGTCCTGGTGAGCACTCTGGAAACGGTTCCGATCTCATCGCGGGACCGCCGCGCGGTTTATACGAGCACGAATCACTTCGAGGCACCGAATTGGTCGCGCGACGGTTTCCTTTATTTCAACAGCAAAGGGCGGATCTATCGCCTCCCCGCGGCCGGAGGTGAACCGCAGCTTATCGATACGAAATTTGCCTCACGGTGCAACAACGATCATGGCATCTCGCCCGACGGAATACGCTTCGTCATCAGCGATCAGTCACAGGAACACCGGTCCATTATTTACACACTGCCCATCGAAGGCGGCTTGCCGGAGCGCGTGACAAAGCTCGGCCCGTCCTATTGGCATGGCTGGTCGCCGAATGGAAAAACGCTGGCGTTTTGCGGCGAACGAAATGGCGAGTTCGACATCTACACCATTCCCGCCAGCGGCGGCGATGAGACTCGCTTGACGACCGCGAAAGGGTTGGATGACGGTCCTGACTACACCGCCGACGGCCGCTTTATTTATTTCAATTCCGAGCGCGGCGGCTCGATGCAGGTCTGGCGCATGCATCCGGACGGCTCGGAGCAGGAACAGGTCACGAAGGACGAATTCAACAACTGGTTCCCGCATACCTCGCCCGACGGCAAATGGCTGGTCTTTTTGAGCTACGAAGCCGATGTGAAAGGACATCCCGAAAACAAAGACGTGACGCTGCGCCTCATGCCGCTCCAGGGCGGCAAGATCGAAGTGCTGGCCAAGCTCTTCGGCGGTCAGGGCACGATCAACGTCCCGTCCTGGTCGCCCGACAGCCGGCGGATCGCGTTCGTCAGTTACCAGTTTGCGCCTTGATGTAAGGCTTGGCGATTAGGGCGACCCGGCATTGTTTACCGTGCAGTCGGCGCAAACTCGCAAGGCACCGCCTGCCGACCGTTTCGGCGGTAAACCAGAAAATCCGTACGATCCACCGTCCAGACTTTGCAGCGGACATTGTGTTCTGTCATTCGCACAATGCAGGCATCTGCCAAATCCATCGGTTGATCCGCATACTTCGCGCACAAAGCAAATACGTGCGACATTTGTTCTGCCAAATTGAAGTCCAGGCCAGATCACCACGCGCGACGAGTGTCAGCACGGGGCGAGGTGCTTGAAAAAAACTGCAAGCTTCCGCCAGCACGGCATCGCAGGTAAAAAATGGGGCTTCTCGACGAAAAGTTCCCGCCGCCCAATTATGGAAAGGATCATCCGCCGCGAGCAAACCAACGATTACTCCAGTATCAGCGATCGGTTTCACGTTTCCTTTGCGCGCGGCGCCTCAACATTTCGCGCGACCGTGCGTTCGTCGCGCCCCTGCCTCCCAGTCGGAACTTTCCCACCAGATCTTCCGATGCAAAACGGCGCTCTGATTTGCACTTTGCCGCTTTCAGGTCTTGCTCGATCAAACTGCGAACGTAACCAGCCCGGTCCAGGCCAAGCTGAACGGCACGGCTTTCCGCCCTCGCCAGGAGTTCCGGCTTAATTCTGAGCGTTAAAACCTTTGACATACAATGATGAATACACGCCTCCGCATAGTCTGTAAAGATACTGAGTCATATTCTGAACTGCACCGGACGCGCGAACGAACACTTATTCAGATGCTCTAATTTTCTGGAATTTGGGCTTTCCCTGATTACGTTCAGCGCGCGCGAATGAGAAAGCCCATTGATTCGATAGAATCGGTTGTGGCCGATTTGAAGAAAGGCAGGATGGTGGTCGTGGTGGATGACGCCGAACGTGAAAACGAGGGCGATCTGATCATGGCCGCCGAGCATGTCACTCCCGAAGCGGTCAATTTCATGACGAAATTCGGCCGCGGGCTGATCTGCGTGCCGACCACTTCCGAACGGCTGAAGCAACTTGGGGTCGAGCGGATGGTCCGCACGAATCGCGAGACGTTCAAAACGGATTTCCAGGTGAGCGTCGATGCAGCACGCGGAATTACCACGGGAATCAGCGCGGGTGATCGCGCGGAGACAATTCGCGTGATGGCAAATCCCAGTGCCGTGCCGGAGGATTTGGTGCAACCGGGCCATGTCTTTCCTCTTCGCGCCCGGCCCGGCGGTGTCCTTCAGCGCGCTGGCCACACCGAAGCGGCGGTTGATCTCGTGACGCTCGCCGGTTGCCGGCCCATCGCGGTGATATGCGAGATCATGAGCGATGACGGGACGATGGCGCGTTTGCCCGAACTGCTGAAGTTCGGGAAGAAAAACAAGCTCAAGCTCGCGAGCATCGAGGCGCTAATCGAGCATCGCCGAACACGCGAAAAATTGGTCGAGCGCGTGGAGGTGGTGAAAATGCCCACCGATTACGGCGATTTCGACCTCTACCTTTATCGCTCGAAGCTCGATGACCAACACCACATCGCTCTGGTGAAAGGCAACGTCGCTGGCAAACAGCCCGTTCTCGTGCGAGTGCACAGCGAATGCCTGACGGGCGATGTCTTCGGTTCGCGCCGCTGCGATTGCGGGCCGCAATTGCAACAGGCCATGCGCCAGGTTTCGGACGCAGGAAACGGTGTGATCCTTTACATGCGCCAGGAGGGCCGGGGGATCGGTCTGCCCGCGAAGATCAAAGCTTACAAACTGCAGGAATCGGGGCTGGATACGGTGCAAGCGAATTTAAAGCTCGGTTACGGGATGGACCTGCGTGAATACGGGCTTGGCGCGCAGATCCTCGTGGACCTCGGGTTAAAACGAATACGTCTCCTGACCAACAATCCCAGAAAAATCGTCGGGCTCGAGGGTTACGGGCTGGAAGTCGTCGAGCAGGTGCCAATTCGGATTAAGCCAAATCCGCATAATGTGAATTACCTCAAAACGAAGAAAGAGAAGTTGGGGCATCTGATTTAAGGGACTTCAGCGGCTGTTATCTAATGAGAAGAAGCTTGGGCGCTCGTTGAGGCATTTCGGCCAGCCGGCACTTCCCACGGCAGGATCTCCGCTCGTCAGATTTCGTGGCTTGAGCGCTAATCTACTTGAATCCGCAGACTTACGGATTTACGCAACGCACGGCACGCCAGAGAACGGAAATCGGCTCGCAGGTTTCAATTTCGACTCCTGCTTCGCGCATCAGATTGCGCAGATTTAAATCCGTTTTGAAGCCGAGGCGGTAACAGAGAGGAGAGTAGAGCTTTTCGATAAAGCCGAAGAGCGGATTTTCGCTTTGGAAGTGATTCAGAAAGACAAGGTAACCGCCCGGTTTGCAAACGCGTTTCATTTCCTTCACCACGGCGACGGGGTCCGGTACTGTCGAGATAAAATAGGCGGCGAAAACGCGGTCGAAGCTGGCGTCCGGGAACTCAAGTCGGGTGGCGTCCATCTTCAAGAGACGAAAATTCCGCAAACGCAGTGATTCAGCCCGTTCCTGGGCTTTATCCAGCATGCCTTGGGAGAGATCGACCCCCGTGAACTCGATATTCCGGGGCAGCAACGGCAGACATAACCCGGTGCCGATGCCCACCTCCAACAGCTTCGCGCCGGGAAAGAGGTCCAGCAATTCGGGTCCAAGCTCTCGACCGCTTTGAAAAACCTTACCAAACACGAAATCATAAACGCCCGCGTAGGTGTTATAGACCCGCTCCATGTATTCCACACTCATACCATTTAGTGCTACGCTGAAAGAACAGTACTTAGAGCATTTCAGCCACAACGTAAACCATGAAAAACACCTGAGGTTTTTCAAGGCCTTCACAGTCGCGGTGGGCAGCCGGGAATGTCCCAAATCCGCATCGAATGCCCGGCTCGGAAAATCGACCCACCCGAAACGCACTGTCCAATATTGCTTCGATTGCGGCTTACGCCATATTCTATTTGCAATGTTGCCCGCTGATTATCACATGCACACGCCGCTTTGCAACCATGCCGTGGGCGAGCCCGTGGAATATGCCGCACGCGCCCTCGAGAGCGGCCTGAAGGAGATCGGCCTGTCGGAACACAGTCCGATGCCGAGGGACGATTTTGATGACTGGCGAATGCGCTTTGACCAGCTCGACGAGTACGTGGCGAAGGTGCGGAAAGCTCAGGGCGCGCATCCGGACTTGCAGATCAAGCTCGCATTGGAGGTTGATTATATCCCGGGCTACGAAGATTGGATTCGCAAATTAGCGGCGCTGCATCCGTGGGATTACTTCATCGGCTCGGTCCACTACGTTTCGGAATCATGGGACCTGGATAATCCCAAAAAGCTCTCGGAATGGCGGAAACGCGATCCGTTCGAGGTTTGGACAGCGTATTTCGAACGCCTGACGATGGCTGCTGAGTCACAACTCTTCGACATCATTGGCCATGCGGACCTCTGCAAAAAGTTCTGTTTCATTCCCACTCAGGACTGCTCGCATCTATTCCGCCGATTTCTCCAGGCCGCGGGCAGCAACGATGTCGCTATTGAGATCAACACCGCCGGTTTGCGGAAGGATTGCAAGGAAATGTATCCGAGTCCTCAGATTCTTCGTCTTGCCGCAGAATCCAATGTGCCGCTGACGTTTGGTTCGGATGCACATGCGCCAGATGAAGTGGGAATGGCTTTTGAGCAGGCCATTGCTCTGGCGAAGGAGGCCGGTTACGTGCAGTGGCGCCGATTTAAGCAACGGAAGAGCGAAGCGGTAAAACTGTAAGAAACGGATCCTAAAAGCCAAGAGCGGCTCTCCGAAGAGAACCGCTCTTGATCGCTAAAGGCAATATTATCAATTACCTCCTTGTGCAAACATCTATACTTGAGCCCTTTGCTCAGGGTAATCAGGCTTAGGGATGAAATCCCGCAAGGGTTTTCCCTGATAGTTCCAAGCTATATTATTATCAATATATCTCTCGGTAAAAGAAGGCCATGAAAATGCCGAGGCCGACGACACACGAGGGCCAGAGTACGCGGGTGAGCCATGACGGGAGAAGCTTCCGCAGTTGAAGCCACCGCAGTGTGCCGGCCATCAACCCAAAGGCGCCGAAGATGGCGTGCTGTACGTTGATCATTGTGCCGAGCTCTTCGCTTGTGCCCAGATTCGAATGCGCGTGTCCCAGGAGCATCAGGCTCCCGGCAATCATCAAAATGGGCAGGGCGTAACCGAGCGGGCGTTGGTCCTGTGACCGCCGTGCATCTCGAAAGCCAAGAAAAACCAGCACAAAAACGAGAAGCGCGCCGAGTTGGTGTTCGAGAATCTGGGGGTCTTGCAACGCTTCGGAGAAGGAGAGCGTGCGCAGAATCCAAACTTCGGGATCGGCGATCGCCATAATGAAGAAGCCGAACGGGATCAGCAGGAGAGGCCAGGCTTTCGCGGAGAAAGGCCGGGTTCGGGTGGAAGCGCTTTGCCCAAGCCAGCACAGGCCGAGGAATCCCACGAAAACGCCCGACCAGTGGTGACTGAATTCAGAGTAACGCAAATCTTCTTCGGTCCGGTCGAGCGCGCCGACGAATTGTTTTGGGTCAATGAATTTCGGCGGCGGCAGGCTGGGCGAGAGCAGCGCATGCACCTGGCGCTCCGTTAAGCGGGAAGAGCCGTCTGCGCCGGGTGGTGAAATCGCGCCCAGAATCCCGGCCACGGTAATAACAAGAATACCCGCAGTCAGTTCGAGTTCCAGGAGGCGCGAAAAACGGGAGATCAAAGCCGAGGGTTCGGAGCGCGATGCTTTTAGTTCCAGCAATGCCGGACGGATGACCCGCCAATTCGCGAACGCAGGATATAAAACCAACGTTAGCAAGCTGAGTTTCACCAGAAGCGTGAGGCCGTAAGGAGAGATAAAAACCGCAGTCGGTGAAAGCAAGAAGCGCCAAGCGCTGTAAATGCCGGAGGCAGCGATCACGCCGGCCGTAACCAGCGCAAATGGCGAAAAGCGGCCGACGATCGCCGCAACGAAAAAGGATGAATCTGGGTTTGCGCTGGCCCGCAAAGTCCGTGTCAAAAAAAAGACATTGGCCAGCATTCCAATCCAAAGCGCCGCCGCGATGATATGGAGGAATTGGATTATAACCGCGGTATTTCCCGCGGTGGGCAAGGCGCCGGCGTGACTGACGAGGCTGGCCGCGACCGCGGCGGCGATTCCAAGCAGGGTTCCGATTTGCCATTGCCCCGGCATGCTCCAGCCCAAAATTGCAGCCATGACCAGAAGAAGAAGCATTCTCGCCGTGGCCAGCCGGCCGACCGTCGTGAGCGTCAAATACCGCCAGACCATGGGAAAATCAACCGGGCCATATACGGTTTTTCCCTGGATTTCCGCGACCTGAACGAAAATGTCGATAGCTGCTGCCAGTCCGCCCGCCAAAGCAGCGCGCACCGCCCACCGCCGCAAAATAGGATCAAGCTCGTCGGAGAGCGATCGTCCCTCCGCGGGACTCAGCGCGCGGGCAACGGGCGCGAAAACCAGCAAACGGAAAAAGGCGCCGCCGAGGGCGAAAATCAGCCCGCAAAGCTGCAGCCCGTGCAAAAGCGAATGTTCCATGCGTTACTTCGCCGAAATCGAGAAACTGACCCGTCCCGGCGCGGTATGACTGTCGCGGGAGAGAACCCGGTATTCCACCACGTAGTCACCCGGCGGCAACGAATCAAGTTGGAGGATGAGATGCGTGCGATCCTTCGTATCAACTTTCGGCTTTTGTTTCGCTAGACCCTTTCGCTCCTTGGAAGTCGCTTCACTCGCTTTAAAGATTTCAACAGAATTGAATTCGTCCTCGAGCAATTCGTTGAACCAAAGTTCAACAGTCTTGGGACTCTCCGTCAGCACGGCCTTGTTCCCGGGCGTGGACCGCAGCAGCTTGGCATGTGCGAAGACTTGCAGGGCGCACAAACTCCCGAGCGCGAGCGCGACCGCGCTCCTGAAAAACTTTCGGCGATTACTTTCAAGGATGCTCATATTCGTAGCGAAGATAGGGCGGCGGCGGCAAAACACCAAGGGATTTGGAATGCTCCGTGTCATTTTCGCTGCCCATTCACTCAGCGCGTACGCCAAGGGACACGGATTCTCAGCCAGGATTCTGTTCGGCAAGGATTTTCTCGAACGTCTCGTAAATTGTGGAGCGGGGTCCCGCAGCCAGAAAAAGGATTTCAGCCCCGTGCTGACCGCTGGATACGACGTAAATTACGCGATAAGTGCGCACTCGCAGCCGGAAATAACCTTGGAGTCGGCCCTCGAGGGCGCGCAAATCCAAGTCCTTGGTTTGACCATCCGCGAGTTGTTTGATTGCGTGGCGACAATCGCGGCGCGGTTCAGGAGGAAGAGCCTTAATAAAAGCCTCGGCTTGAGGCATCCAACGGACCTTATATCTCATCCGGATCAAAAGACTTAGGCTTTGTTTTTCCGGACTCGTAATCGCGGATCGATTTCATAATCGCCTTGTCCGAGAGTATCTCCATGCTTTCCAGAATCGCTTCCATTCTTTCTCTGGAGACCACAAACGCGACGGTGCGACCGTGTCTGCAGACTGCGACACTTCCGTTCCTCTCCGCGCGTTTAACGACCTGTGTCGCCTGGTCCTGCAGCTCGGTAATGGTTACAGTAGAATCCATACCTATTCTCCATAGCGGGCGGCAGCCTCGCTGTCAACGAAATGCTCGAACCTCTCCAACGCCCATTACCCATGAGTAGAAGAAAAGCAAAGCGGCGGAATACAGCGCTGCGAGAAAATCGTCCGTGACCAATCCCCAGCCGCCAGGGAGCTTCTGGAGGCCATTTATGCCGAGCGGCTTCAGAATGTCAAAAAGACGAAATAGAAGGAATGGCAACACGACGGTTGAGGCGTTTAGCTCTCCGTGCGAGAAATAGGAACCAAATGCCGGAGTCCTCGCGCCGAGCGCGTTCAAGAAGACTGGCGGGAGGAAGGCAAGCGGGAGGGCGGCGACCTCGTCGATGACGATTGAACCGGGATCTTTGGCGTCGAGGATTTTTTCAGCGCGTCCGCCAATCCAAACGGCGGCAAAGAAGCCAACAACAATTCCCGCCAGGTAAATCCATTTGCATTCAAAGAGAAGCAACAGGTAAATCCACCCATACCCGGCGAGAGTGCCGAACGTGCCTGGCGCAAAGGGAATAAGACCGGCACCGAAACCGTGAGCGATAAACAGAACCAGCTTATCGCCGAGAGCTCTTTTGCCCTCCTTCATAGATGTTCTAGGCGGCCGCACTCGCAGGCACTTCCGCGCGCAGGCGTTGAATGACTCCCGGCAGATGGTGGAGAAGATGGTCCACTTCACCTTCGGTGTTGTACTTGCCGAGGCTGAACCGGACCGAGCTGTGCGCCAGCTCCGTCGAGAGGCCCATTGCGGAAAGGACGTGCGAGGGTTCAATCGAGCCGCTCGCGCAGGCCGACCCGCTTGAAGCGCAGATATCAAGCTGATTTAACAGCAGAAGAATCCCTTCGGCCTCGACATTTCCGAAGGCGATATTGCTGGTATTCGGTAACCGGTCCTGCCGCGAACCGTTGCGCATCGTCGCTGGGATCGTTTTCAAGATTATTTCTTCCAACCGGTCTCGCAGGCGGCGCACGCGCGTGTTTTCATCGGCAATATTTTCGAGGGCCAGCTCCGCCGCGCGCCCGAGCCCAACGATATAAGGAACGTTTTCCGTTCCGCCTCGGCGACTGCGTTCCTGGTGGCCGCCAATGATCATCGGCTGGAACGGTGTGCGCCGCTTGACGTAAAGGACGCCAATTCCTTTGGGCGCATAGAGCTTGTGAGCGGAAAGCGAGAGGAAATCAACGCCCGTAACCCCCGCGTTGATTTCCACCTTGCCAGCCGCCTGCACGGCATCGGTGTGGAAAAGAACGCTGTGCCCGCGACAAATCGCGGCAATTTCTTCGATCGGGAAGAGCACACCAGTCTCGTTATTGGCCCACATGATCGAGACGATGGCGGTCTCCGGCCGAATCGATTCAACCAGTCGGTGGATATCGAGCGAGCCATCCGGTTCCACGGGCAGCCAGGTAATTTCGTAGCCCTGAGTCTCAAGGGATTTGCAGTATTTGATGTTCGCCGAATGCTCGACCCCAGTGGTGATAATATGCCGTTTTTTTGGATTGGTGCGGATCGCGCTATGAATCGCCGTGTTGTTGCTCTCCGTCCCGCAACTCGTAAAGACAATCTCGCGCGGGTCCGCGCGAATCAAAGCGGCGACCCTCTCGCGAGCGGCATCGATGGGCCCGACCAGTTTATTGCCGAAGGAGTAGGCGCTAGATGGATTGCCCCATTCCTCTGCAAAATAAGGCAGCATCGCTTCGATGACCTCAGGCGCAACCCGGGTCGTGGCGTTATTATCAAAGTAATACAAGCGACGGTTCATCTACCGGCGGTTCACGGGCCGATCCAACCACAAATTGCGAGAATATGCACAATTCTGGAGCGTTCGCCAATGGACAATGACGGCGGAAACGTCGGCGGGCCAATACGGCGCTGGGCCGTCGTGCCTGGAAAGATCGTGTAAATCCTGGGAATTCCTGTTTTGGCGCTTTCCCGGTTCAAGCAGTTTGAGGCGAGGGTGTTGCGCTTGTTTTGAGACGAAAAATAATGTGCTGTATCGTGCAAATATTGTGTTGATAGAAGGGGTTTGGATATTCGGAAGGCACGGTTGACAACGGGTTGCGGTCAGTATAGTCAGTAATGACTATTCATTAATGTCTATATCCTCAAATCAGACGAGTTCCCGGGATTTCGCGCAGCGCCGCCACTGGTCTCTAGCGGTTTTGTGCCTCCTGCGGGAGCGTCCTATGCACCCGTACGAAATGCGCAAGGTTATGCGCGAACGCCACAAGGATGACCGGCTTGTCCTGAAGCCGGGTTCGCTCTACAACGCCGTCACGTGGCTCCTCGAGGAGAAGCTCATTGAGGAGGGCGCGAGTTCCCGCGCCGGGCGGCGTCCCCAACGCACGACGTACCACATCCTCCGGGCGGGGGAGATCGAATTGA
>DASYTB010000491.1:0-4471 GCA_036002705.1 Verrucomicrobiia bacterium | reverse complement strand
TCCGGCCTATTTTTAATACACGCTCTCAACGCAGAAACTTTGCGACGGCCTCCGCCTGAGAATTGACCTGCAGCTTCTCGAAAATTCGCCGCAAATAAGATTGTACCGTGGTAACGCTAACGTTCAGATCACTGGCTGCCTCCTTAATTCTCCGCCCGTTAGCAATCTTTTCCAGAACGTCAATTTCGCGGGGGCTTAACGATTGGCGAGCGGCGCCGCGTTCCGGAACCCCATGGAACGACTCCACGACCCGGCGCGCGATCGTCGCCGACATCGGAGAACCACCCTGCGCCACCAGTGCGATCGCCTCCACAATTTGCGCGGGCGTCGCCGTCTTTAACAGATAGCCGGACGCGCCGGCGCGCAAGGCCGCAAAGACTCGCTCGCTGTCCTCCTCGATCGTCAGCATGATGATTTGTAGCTCCGGCATGGATTGCTTCAATACGTGCGCGCACTCGATTCCGGACTGCCCCGGCAGGTTGACATCCATCAGGACCACCTGGGCGGATGAACCGGGAATCTTTTCCAGGGCGCTCTCGGCCGTTGGATATATTCCAACACAGTCGATGCCCGGGGTCATTTCCAGGATGGCTTGGATTCCACGCCGAAACGCAACTTTGTCTTCCACCACCGCGACTTGAATTGATTCTTTAGGACTCGCGTTGTTCATGTATGTCCAGCCGGTTTTGCGTTCAACGCGGCTTCCACCAGCACTCGGGTCCCCTTTCCTGGCGAACTGACGATTTCCAAACGACCGCCGAGCGATTCGATTCGCTCCTGCAAGTTGTTCAGGCCGTTTCCCCGATGTGGCCAGGTCGTTTCGAAACCTTTTCCATCGTCCCCGAGAGAGAGAATCAAAGTGTCTTTCTGTGTAGAGCAATGAAATACGACCTCGCGGGCGCCGGCATGCTTGCCAATATTATTCAGCGACTCTTTGACCACCATGAGCAATTCATGGCGCAAACTTGCCGGGACTATTTCCGCGCGGCCGGCCGCGGACACGTCCAATTGACACTCGAGCCCCGCAGCCTGGCAGAATCGCTCCACCGTCTCGGAAAGAAACGCGCCGAGACTGCCGGCCGTGTCGCAGCGCGGGTTGGTTGTCCAGGCCGTTTCGCGAAGGTTGAGGGCGAGAGAGCGCGCCTCCTCGGCAAGGGTCGCCAATTGCTCGCGCGGGGCGCCACCGCGCTGTCGGGCCGCCTCCAATTCCAAAGCCATCCCGCTCAAACTGGCGCTTAGATCATCATGCAAATTGCGGGCGATGCGAGCCCGCTCCTGCTCCACCGCCAGATGCTGCTGTTCCAGGTGCACTTGCCTCTGCCAGCGCAATCGCCAGGCGGCCAAACCGCCACTGGCCGTCAGCAGAGCCAGGGCGCAACTCAATGGCAACCAAATCGTTTGGGAGAACCTCGGCGCAATCGAAAACGCAAACGATGCACCCTCTTCATTCCAATAGCCGTGATTGTTGCAGGCTTTGACGCGGAAGATATAGGTGCCTGGTCGCAAAGTCGTGTACGACGCTACCCGGCGATTCTGATTGTCCGCCCGCCACTCCGATTCGTGTGGCTCCAGCTTGTAACGAAACCGCACCCGCTCTGGCGCGGTCAGGCAATTCCCCGCGTAATGAATCTCAACCAGTGACCCGTGGCCGCCCGGGATTTGAAAAACTCCGTCGGAAGTAACGAGGTTTCGGCCTGCACGAAAGTTGTTCGTGCGATTTGCTCGGCCATCGCCAAACACAATTTCGTTATCCACAAGCACCTGTTCCAGGACGACTGGCGGCGGGATTTCATTCTTCCAAATAGTTTTGGGATCGAACATGACGGCGCCTTTCAGGGTTGGAAACCAAATGCGCCCCTCCTTGTCTTTGCACCCGGCCGGTTGATTGTCCCCGCCGTTGCATTCACTGCTCAGCATGCCGTCTGCTTCCCCATAGGTAATGCACTGAACTTCCTTCATGCGACCCGCGGCGACTTCGTTCAGATCGCGCCGCGCAATTTGATAAACACCACGAAGACCGCTCAACCAGAGAGAGCCGAAATCATCCTCCTGTATATTGTTGATGACATTTTCGCCGAGGCCTTGTGCGGTCGTAAACGTAAAGAAGCTCCCACCCGCCCCTCCGTGCCGTGGCGGCACAAATCGGTTCAACCCATTTTGCGAGCCAACCCAAAAAACACCATCGGCATCTTCATGGATGCACCAGGCGCGATTATTATATTCCCCGCGCGTCGTCGTGTAGGAAGTAATCTCTCCATCACGAAAACGGTACAAGCCGGCGCCATAAGTCCCAAACCACATATCACCGCGGTGATCCTGATAAATCACGCGGACATCGCAAGGTTGAGTGCGGTTCGTCAGGCACGTTTTCCAATCGCCGTTTGTCTGGTACATCACGCCTTGCGAAGTCCCGATCCAAATCCGCTTCTGCCGATCCTCATAAATTGACCTGATCGGATGATCATCGACGTAAGAGCGGTCCTCCCCGATGGGATAAAAAACCTGCCATTCACCCTTTTCGATGAGGCGAAATTGGCTGTAATAGTACGGAACCCAAACACGGTTTTGGTAATCCACCGTTAGAATCGAGATCGAGTCCAGGTTCGCGGGTCTGTCGCTGCTAATAGGGATATTCTCGATTTGTCCGTCACGAATCGCACTGACTCCCCGGGTCGTGGCAGCCCAAATAGTCCCGTCAGGCGCCATTGTCAGACCCCGAACGTTCGCGGAAGCCAACCCGTCCGCATAGACTTTCACCCTTTTCGGTTCCAGCCGAAACAGGCCATCCGTCGATCCAATCCAGAGGTTCCCTTCCCGGTCCCGTATCATTTGGCTTACCTCCATCGAAGCCAATTCCAAAGGCTTGAAAGGCTCGAGATGCTTTCCCTCAATCCGGAAAAGACCTGCTCCCGTTGTTCCGGTTAGTGTGATATAAGTCTCTTCATTGGCTATTGGAAACACTCCCGCCGTGAATGGCCATTCGCCGTCCTGAAACACTGTAACGCGTGTCCAGCGTTCCCCTTTCAGTTTCCAGATCCCCTCCAGGGTGTATGCCCACAAACCGCCCTCCCCATCCAAGGCGCATCCAAAAGATGGATTTTCTTTCGACCCCGGATACTGAACCTCTTCGCATTCGTTGCGGGCAAGATCGAGTTTATGAAGCCTGCGGCCGGATCGAACGATCAAATGATTGGCATCCAATTCCAGAATGTCGCCAATCGACCTCATATCCGTTGATCGCGGCTCGCTCACGTCCCAGGTTTGAATCACCCCTCCTCGAAAAAGCCCTACTTTACCGTCCCCGGGCGAGAGCCAGACGCCGCCCTCCCTGACGGCTCGAAGAACGCCGACACCGCCATTCCCCAGGAGAGGAACAGCGCATCGCTCGAAGTGATAATCCTTGTACCGAACAAGGCCCCGCCCCGTCGCCACCCACAAAGAACCGTCCTGACGATCCACCGCAAGGGAATTGATCGCGTCGTTGCTCATTTCGGACGTGTTGTTCTGATCAAAAACCTTAAATCGAATCCCATCAAAGCGGGCCAATCCGTAGAGCGTCCCAACCCAGAGGTACCCATCTGGAGTTTGGGCGAGAGCTTTGACCGTACTCTGCGGCAGGCCAGTTTCGGCAGTCCAATGATTGACTCGGTAATCCGGCGTGGGTTCCAGCGCTTTGTTAGTCTCTGTCGCGGAGGATGTTAGTAGCGCGCCGGTTAACGCCGTCGCGACGATCAGAATGAATCCGCGGAACACCTTATTAATTTGCTACTACGAACGAGCGTTTATGAAAACACAAAACCGAAAGCTGGCACCCGGCGAATTTGGTTTGCGGAAAATGAGGCGCGTTAAGGTGCTAATAAAACCAGCCGGTAAAAATGGACGGAATAATTACCGGCAGTCTGATGCGTGAACGTGATCACGCCGTCCGGGGCAGCCACCTGACCAATCGGCAGCCAGGTTTGCAGGTTCGAACACGCTTCGATGCCATAGCTCGCGCCGTTTGGGCCGTCGATCGTTAATTTGAATTCTCCATCCGGCAACCGCACTGCATCTTTAATTCTCGGAGCACCCGTTTGGGATGCTTTGAACGCGACCTGGTCCAGCCAGCAAAGGTTTGAATTCCCGCCATTCGCGCGTAGCGACCAGGTCCACCGCGCGGTATGCGATCCTGAAGTAACACTTAAGGCGCGCGCCTCCCAGTCCACGTCTCCATAAATGTGGTACTGCTCCACGCCATCCAATAGTAATTGAAAGGTGCTGAGGCTCGGCGGCGCGAAGGGATAATCCGATGTGGAAGCCTTCCACCAAAAGCTGAGCACACCCGGTCCTTCAACGGTGGTCTCCAGCCAGCAGTCCTGAAACGGAAAGTCCAAATCAAGCAACGCTGTTTGCATCCCCAGCACGCCATCATGAGTAACATTCGTCGTGAGTTCCCAGTCGCGCGCGCCTCCCAGCCGCCAGGGTAATTCGG
>DASYTB010000490.1:0-7200 GCA_036002705.1 Verrucomicrobiia bacterium | reverse complement strand
GGCCCGGAGCCGGGACTAATTTTCGTGAAGGGAGGATCGTTGGGCGCCAGCTTGCCCTCTTTCGCGTCAAAGCGATAAACAAACAGCTTGTCGAGTCCGAGGTCGGCGGCGATCGCGAATCGGTTATGCGCGTCGAGGTTGATCGAATGCGCGTGCGGTTCGTTTTGGCGCGGTTTATTGACGCTCGAGCCGGTATGCTGAATGAATTCGGAATCGGCGCCGAGTTCGCCCTGGGTGTTAATCGGAGCAACGCAGACGCTGCCGCCCGCATAATTTGCGGCCAGCACGAACTTCCCCGTTTTATCGATGCTCAGATGACAGGGGCCAGGTCCGCCGGTAGTCGTCTCATTGATTTTGGTCAGCTTTCCGGTTTTGGCATCAATGGTAAAGCCGGTGATCAACCCGTTTTCCTTCGCGCCCTCTAATTCGTTGACGGCGTAAAGAAAGCGCTTGTTCGGATGGATGGCGAGAAACGATGGGTTCGGCGACTCGGCTGCGACGCCAATCTGCCGCAAGGCCCCGTTTTGCAGGTCGAGTTCGTAACTGTAGATGCCCTTGCTCGATCCACCGCTGGTGTAAGTGCCGATAAAAACGATCGTTTTTTTGGAAGAGGACGCGAAGGTGCTCATGCAAAAAGATAGTGCGACTATGAGAGATTTAAAACGCATGCCGGATGAAACAGGGGTTTTTTGCCGATGGCAACGCGAATTTGACGCCCGACTGTGGCTCGGAAGGCAATTGGATCGCCCTTACGGCAGAACCCGATCCGGTGGGATGACTTTTAGGACTTGGAAAGTCCCGTTCGGGCTTTGCCAGGCGAGTTGGAGATGCGGGCCTTTTCCGCGACCAATGGTCCGTCCCACCGGATATTGCGCCGAGGTCAGCGCATAATCAAAGCCGTCCGTGGTTTCGTTCAAAGCGGAGGCGATGCTAAGGACAATCTTAATCGGGTGACGGCTTCTTTGGTGAATGTGCAACATCGGCAGCCCAAGGTGGGAAGCGATTCGCGCTTCGGCGGGAATCGAATCGCGGATCCAGTCGCCGGTGGCTTCGGCTTCGGCAAACATTTGCGATTCATCGAGCGCTCGGCGGGTTTCCGGCGCGCCCGCGAGGTTGCTCACGAGAGAAAGCGCGGCATAGCTCACTCCGGCCAGCGCGAAGAGCCTGGACCAGAAAGGTCCCATTGCCTGGCTGCCCTGCCGCGCCCAGAGGATGAACAAAGGCAACAACGGAAGAAGGCCTCGAAAGCCCAGTGGGAAGGGCCAAACCAGCACTTGCAGAACGTAAGTGGCCACGGCGGCTTGCACCGCGCGGTGGCGGACCGAATGGTACGCGCCGAAAAAACAGAGCGCAGAAAAACTGATCCCGAGTATCGATAAAAGCGACTCAACAGCGATTCGCCACGTTGGATTCCCCGGCGCGATCGCGATCAGCATGTTCGGGAGATCCGCCGAGAGATTCTGGAGGAGATGATTTCCATTCGCATAATCCCACGACTGGCGGAAGCAAAAAGCGATCACATGGCGAAACCATGGCCAAGATCCACCGTAAGCGGCCGCTTCACTGGCAAAATACTTTGTGTAGCTTGAAGTTTCTTTCGGGGCGAGCGCCCATGCTAGCATGGTGGCGAGGACAGGCGCGCCGACCAGGAAGATAGGTTTCACGGTTCGACGTCGATAACTTGCAACCACAGTCGCGGCCAATACACCGGGGAGAAATCCAAAAGTCGCGATGCGCGTCAGATACATCAAGCCGAGAAGCAATCCGCTCACGGCCAGCCTCATTTCGAACCGGCCGGATTTTGGGTTCAGCCATAGCGAAATTGCCCCGAACGCAGCCGCGGCAAATAGGATGTCGGAAAAGCAGTGAATGACGAAGTAAGCCCAAACGCCAGAAGTCCCGACGCTGAGCGTGAGCAATGACGCGATGGCCTTTCCCAGGCCACCCTTTCTGAGCACGCCGAACAATCCCGCCAGAGCCACCGCCCATATCCCCAGCATCAGCCCTTTGATCACGCCCTGATTTTCAGGAAAGTGCGGATTGATCAGCCACGCCACGGAGAGAAAAATTGATTGGAGCGGAGGGTACAATCCAGTGGCTGGATTTCCTTCGATCACCGGGCAGTGGTATCCGCCGCTCTGCGCGAGGCTTTGCGCGCTGCCCACATAATAAATCGAGTCAGAAACGTAAAGCGCGTGGGTTGGCGTCACCCACCACAGATAGGAAGTGACGGCGATTAGAACCGCGATCAGGCAGACAAAGTCTTGAATCCGCTCTTTGACCGGCTCGGACTCTTGCGGGACAAGCTGATTCTGCGCATCGGCGGCGGAAAGGTCAGCGCCGGCTTCGAGCCAAGGCGCGAAAATGCCCCCTCCTCGGGAAAACCCTGTTCCAGCACTCCACTCTTTAGACACTAGATGAAATCGGAAGAATCAAGACTCTCCTGAAACTCAAACTTATTTGCGATTCTCGACATTGCCCCGTGGCCCCTGTACTTTCGGCCTGACCCCATTAATCACCGAGCGAATGATCGTCCCGACCCGACCCGAGATAGAGGTGAAAGCGGCGGCTCCCGAGGCCGTGTTTAGTAGAGGCCGCTGGATAATCCTCATCTTTCTCATGGCGCTCTGTTTCATCAGTCACTTTAACAGGGCGAGCATTACGAGCGCGGGAGACGAGCGAATCATGAAGGAATTCGGCATTTCGCCGGAAAGCATGGGAGTGATCTATTCGGCCTTTCTGATTGTTTACACGATTTTCATGATTCCCGGCGGCTGGTTGATCGACTTGAAGGGACCGCGTTTTGCCCTCGGGTGCATGGGGCTTGGCTCCGCGTTGTTCTGCGCGTTCACCGGGATGATTGGGTTCGGGATCGTCGCCGCCGCGCAAGTCTGGTTCGCTTTGCTGATCGTCCGCTCGCTCATGGGTTTGCTGAGCGTTCCCTTGCATCCCGGGGCGGCGAGGGCCGTGGGAAACTGGTTCCCTTCAGGGCAGCAGGCCTTCGCGAATGGGCTAATCAATGGCGCGGCGGTTTTCGCATATGCGGTAGTTCATCCGATCTTCGGCGGGCTCATTGATCGGTTCGACTGGCCAGTTTCGTTTGTCATCACAGGGAGCGTGACCGCGCTTCTCGCGCTCGTCTGGCTTGGCTTGGCCAGGGATCGGCCCGCCGCCTCGTTGGAAGCTTCGCCAAGCGATTTGCCAATCGTCGAAAACGATGCGCCTCCCTCTGATTCAGGCAGCGGTCGTGGGCGAAACCTTTTGCTTCTCACCCTGAGTTACTCCGCGGTCGGCTATTTCCAATATTTGTTCTTCTATTGGCTGCACTATTATTTCGATTCGGTGCTGCACATGGAGAAAGCGGAAAGCCGGTATTTCGCCGGACTGCCCAACCTCGCGATGGCGGCGTGCATGCCGATTGGGGGATGGCTGGCCGACCGCGTGACTCGCTGGCGGAGGACGAATTCCGCGATCACGATTGTGCCGAAAGTCGGAATGCTCCTGAGCGCGCTTTTTCTCATTTGCGGCGTTTTCGCCAGTGACCGCTTCTCGATTGTCGCCTGCTTTACCGCCGCCCTCGGAACGCTTGGGCTCTGTGAGGGGTCCTTTTGGACGGTCGCGGTCAATTTGGGACGGCAGCGCGGCGGCACGTCCGCCGCCATTATGAATACGGGTGGCAACGGAATTGGCCTGCTCGCACCGATGATCACGCCGTGGATTGGCACTCATCTCGGATGGCAATGGGGAATTGGCGTGGGGGCGGTCGTCGGCGTTCTCGGCGCGCTCTGTTGGTTTGGAATCCGGCCGTGCGAAGAAAAACTGGCTGTGGCGGCCGCTTGATCAGAGGTCTGAATATTCGATTCCGCTTAAGAGCCAACGGATGAGCCGCAAGCAGAGAGATACCCAAACGATTGATGCGATCAAGACGGCCGCGCCGACCAGATAACGGCCCTCGATCAGGAAGCTGGCGGCATGAACCAGAGGCCACGCGAGGGCCGCGAAAGCCGCAAGGAGAGTCAACATACCGAGAGGCATCAGAACCGGTCCAAATAGAATCATGCGCCACAGCAAGGACCAAAGCGGCCACCGTGGTTCGCTTTCTCTCCTGGAAAGAAGCGTCACTGATGCACGATAGCAGATTTGCGATTTCCTCCAAGCGCCAATACGCAAGAGTCAACTCCCGGCGCGAGCTACAATGGTCACTCGTGGATGCCCGCTTCCTTGCTCGCATTTTTACCCTGTCCGCCCCAAACTCGCGCAAAACATGAGCCGCGCCGCCACCGAATTTCGTTACGAGAAACTTACCTGGCCTGAGATCAACGATGCAATCGATCTCCGCAAGGTCTGCATTGTGCCCTGCGGCGCCGTGGAACAACATGGAGCGCACTTGCCGCTGGACGTGGATCTCGTCTGCCCCACCGGAATCGCGCACGGCGCCGGCCGCATGCATCCCGACAAAATCCTCGTCTTGCCGACGGTTTGCTATGGCTACACGGGGCACGTCATGGATTTTCCAGGAACGATCAACAACCATTTCGAACACTTTATTGATCACGTTCTCGATATTACGAAATCGCTGGCCTATCACGGCTTCAAAAAGATCGTGCTACTCAATGGCCATGGCTCGAACATGCCGAATCTCGACCTCGTGGCGCGGCGCACCAATCTCGAAACCGATGCGGAGTGCATCCTGGCTGCCTGGTGGAACCTGCTGACGGTGGATAAAACGTTCCTGCCCCGCTGGCGCGAGAGCAAATTCCCAGGCGGTTGCTCGCACGCGTGCGAACTGGAAACATCGCTTTATCTGTATCTCGATGGCGACAATGTTCGTAAGGACGAAATCAAAAGCGGGACGATCAGTTTCAACGAAGAGGAGAGTCCATTTAATTGGGTGGATCTCTTCGCGGCCGGGCCGGCGAGTATTATCTCGTGGACGAGCAGTTACTCCGAAACCGGAGTGCTGGGCGCTGCGGAACTGGCCACCGCCGAGAAGGGCCAGGTGGCTTACGAAGAGGCCGTGAAGCAACTCGCTCGATTCATCGTTTGGTTCCAGAACCGGCCAGTGGATCAGCGCAAGGACCGGCATCGCCGTCCGCCGAGCATGCCTATGCCCTGGGGGCAGCGTTCGATTTCCTGAATCGCCGGATCACGATGGACAGCATCAGTGAAATAGACAGACGCGCCCGGCCAGGAATTTCATTACCGCGCCGGTCGGGCCTCGAACCACCCCTGCTGCTCGGCCTTGGGCTCGCGGCCTTGGTCATCTCCGGGCTGCACCCGGCGGAGCGTTCCACCTGGTGGATGGAGATCTTTCCAATCCTCATCGGCGCGCCGATCCTTGTCGCGACGTATCGCCAATTCCCGCTGACCCCTCTCGTTTACCGGCTTCTCTTCGTCCACGCGCTGATCCTGATGGTCGGCGGGCGTTATACCTATGCCAAGGTTCCTCTGGGTTTCTGGATGGAGCATCTCTTCGGGTTCACCCGCAATCATTATGACCGGATCGGTCATCTCGCCCAGGGATTCGTGCCCGCTCTCCTCGCTCGCGAAATTCTTCTGCGCCGCAGCCCCTTGCGGCCGGGCAAATGGCTGTTTTTTCTGGTCCTCTCCGTTTGCATGGCGATCAGCGCTTTTTATGAATTCATCGAGTGGTGGGCGGCGTTGTTCTTTGGTGCCGGCGCGGATGCATTCCTGGGCACTCAGGGCGATGTTTGGGATACGCAGTGGGACATGTTTATGGCTTTCATCGGCGCCACGGTTGCGTTAACCACTCTTTCGCGGGTTCAGGACCGCGCGCTCTTTCGAAACAGCTTCGCGAGGGAGTCGGTCGTCTGCGCAATCTGAAAAGAGTCGATCGCAGCTTTTTTCTTTTGGCGGATGACCTGAAACCGTAAATTCGTGGTTGGATGCGCGGAATAAGACGCCTCATTTGGATTATGACGGTTTGCGCCTCTGTCGGGCTGCTGTTCTCATTGCGCCATCGGCGTGAGCCAAACTCAACGCCTCCGGCAAATGGTTCCGTGACTGTTCGAGGCCAAAGTTTTCAGCGGATTCCACCAACGCCCACTTCCCTCGCAACTATTCCGACACTTCTTACGGAACTTGACGATCCGTCGCCCCTCGTGCGGGAAAGCGCCGCCGTGGAATTGGGCGAACTCGGGGTTGATGCTTTCGATGCGTTGCCCGATTTGAAGCGGCTGGCGAGGGACGATCCCGATGAGGAGGTAAGACGCGCGTCGAAAACAGCGCTTTTTAACGTGCGCGGCGGGTATCAATCCTGGCTATTTTGAAAAAAATAATCTCAGAATTCCTCGGAACGTTCGGCCTGGTGTTCGCCGGGACGGGGGCTATTGTCATCAATTCCGTCACTCATGGAGCGATCACGCATGTCGGAATTGCCTTAACTTTCGGCCTGATTGTTTTGGCGATGATCTACACGTTCGGCGACATCAGCGGTGCGCACCTGAATCCTGCCGTCACGGCGGCTTTTACTCTGGCAGGCCGGTTCAGCTGGAAGGAATTACCGTCCTACGTCGGCGCTCAATTATTGGGGGCATTTTCGGCCACGGGTCTGCTCCATTTTCTTTTTCCATCCGATCAAAATCTTGGCGCGACTCTTCCGCTGGGGAACGCTTCGCAAAGCTTCATTCTTGAAACGGTGTTAACCTTTTTCCTCATGCTCGTCATTCTGAGTGTGTCCACGGGCGCGAAGGAAAAGGGGATCACGGCGGGAATCGTGATCGGATCGGTGATCGCTTTGGAAGCGATGTTTGCCGGGCCGATCTGCGGAGCCTCAATGAATCCGGCCCGTTCCTTGGCTCCCGCGATCATCAGCCATCATACGGAAGTCCTTTGGATTTACCTGCTCGGCCCAATGCTCGGCGCCTTTCTGGCAGTTCCGGCCTGCTGTTCATTTCGGGAATCGGGTTGCTGTTCCGTTCCCTTTTTCGAAAAATTGAAGATATGAAAAAGCAAAAAGTTCTCTTCGTCTGCATCCACAACAGCGCTCGGAGCCAGATGGCCGAAGCATTCCTGAACCAGCTTTGCGGAGAATATTTTGAGGCTTACAGCGCCGGGATTGAACCCGGCCGACTCAATCCCGTCGTGGTGGAAGCAATGCAAGAGAGCGGGATTGATATCTCGGGAAATGAAACGAAAGGCATTCTTCAGTTCATAAAATCTGGGATGACGTTCGCCTAT
>DASYTB010000489.1:0-4383 GCA_036002705.1 Verrucomicrobiia bacterium | reverse complement strand
GTCTTCAGGAGAGAGTTGGTCAAGCGGGAAGGCGGAACGCAATGAGGTGAAAGCGATTTTGGAGCCGTCGGGGGAATAGGAGCCTTCAGCATCGTAACCCGGAGCGTCCGTGAGCCGATGAAAGTCGGAACCATCTCCATTGGTGGTGATCCTGGCGCTGAAGATGTCCATGTTCAGGTCGTAATCCCAGGAGTAGCGGCGGGTTTTTCCGCTGGCGATGAAGGCGAGTTCATCCTGTTGTTTCTTTTTAGCGTCGGGATCGAGATGCGTGGAAGCGAAGAGGACCTCGTCCGAGCTCGGGCGAAAAAATGAGCAGGTCGTCTTGCCGAGGCCGGGCGAGACGCGGTGGGTATCCCCGGTTTCGAGGCTGAGAATATAGATTTGGTAGAAGGGATTTTCGGCTTCGCGGACGCTCTGGAAGATGATGTTCTTGCCGTCGGGCGAAAAATAGCCTTCACCGGATTTTCCTTCGAAGGTGAGTTGCCGGACGTTCGCAATGAACCGCGCTTCGTTGGTGTCCGCGAGGATGGGAATGGCGAGAAAAAGCCCGAGCAGTTGAATGAACATTCGCAACATGAGTTTACCTTGGCCGAAACTGGGGCAGAACGAAAACGGGAAATGACGTTGAAATGTATGAAGCACTTTCGGCTCACACATTATTCTCGTGCGAGTTTTCGGGAGGGCGGTTTTTAGCGTTTACCATCCAGACCTCTTAGATAATTGCGAGCGGCGGCATCCTCCGGGTTCAGTTCAATCGCGCGTTTGAAATGAGCCTCGGCTTCGGCAGGCTTGTTCAATTTCAAGAGGAGGAGGCCGAGAGCGTCGTGGGCTTTGACGTGTTTGGGGTCGAGACGAAGGGCGGTTTCGAATTCTTCCTGCGCGTCGTTCCATTCGCGAATGGTGTAGAGCGAGAGTCCGAGGTAGTAGTGCGCTTCCACCTGCGCGGGATCGAGCTGAATCGCCGCCTGGAAATGTTGGATGGCTGGTTCGAGTTTGCCCATGGGGCCGAGGAGTTTTCCGAGCGCGGTATGGACTTCGGAATCCCCAGCGTTGAGGCGGAGTTGGTTTTCGTAATAGGCAATCGTTTCGAGATTTCGGAATTGGTTATGCGCTTTTTCCAAGGCAGGCAGATCAGCGGGATCCCGAGGCAGAACCTGCAGCCAGAGTTCGCCCATTTCGTCTGTGGATTGCGGGCCGAAAGTGACGCGGCGGATGGGGTGATTCGGGTTGCGGACGTTTTCGGCCGAGTTGTCGTAGGTGAGACGCATCGTGATTTTGGAATGCGCGGGCAGGAAGATGGGTGGGCGATAGCGATATTCGCCCTGCCAATTGAAATCCCAATTCGGGATGGAGAGAAGGCATTGCTGTGTTCCGTCTGGCAGCGTGGCGAAGCTCTGCACCTGTTTGCCTAAATAGTGGAGATGTGGCAGGACATTCAGCAGATCCACGCCCACGGGTAGTTCGAACGTGCGTTCGATGAGGTGGTCTTTTTCGCCCGCCGGGATGTCGATGGATTCCGCGAGAAGACCGATGAGATAGGGATTTGCGTTTGGCGGCTGATTAGTGAAGTAAAAGCCGATTTCCGGTTGAATTTGCTCTGCTTTTCCGGAGCGTTGGAGATGAATTTGCAGGACAAGATCGGTATCCTTTTCTAGAACCCATTGCATGCCGTCCGGCTCGATGGAGGGAAGCTTTCCTGGAATCCAGGTGAGCAAATGACCCGGCGGGAATTTGCCCGGAGTGCGCATTCCGGGAAATCCGGGTTCCGGGTCCTGCTCATCCAGGCGGCGGGACTGACGGGTCGGATCGAGCTTGATCCGAACGTGATGAACGCCGCGGCTGCGCGGGTGGAATTCGATGGCACGAACGAAACGCGTTTCCAGGAGCGGCGCGGGAATGACGAAATTGCGATAGAGATCCGCGCCTTCGGGCGCAAGGACATAGGCTTGGGGCGTTTGAACAATCAGGTCGGGTTTCCCGAGAAGCCAGCCTTCGGCAAAGTTCGGCGGCGGCGGCATATCTCTTGCGCGGCCTTCCGGTGCGCCCGCGGCTACCCAGTCCTGGATGAGCTCGATTTGCTCTGCGGTGAGACGCCGCTCGTCCATAAATTCACCGCAACCGGCTTCCGGAAGCCACGGCGGCATGTAATGGGTTCGCGTGGCTTTGGCGATGCCGCCCGCGTGCTTTTTTGCCTCCGAATAAGTGAGCAAATTGAAAGGCGCGGATTGGCCGGGACGGTGGCAGGGGGCACAGTTTTTGAAGAGGATGGGAGCGATGTCCTTGTTGAATGTAATCGAGTCCGAGGCGCTCGGTGTTTGCGCCGAAGTCTGAAGTTGCGAGAAGGCGCCCAGCAAGATGGAGAAGGCAAGCGCCAGCGCGAACTTTGGCCGAACGGGTCGGATCACAGTTTCACACAATGCCGCAGCAGCGCTCGGGCTACAATGAGGATTTGCCCGGGCGTGGTTGAGCACAAACAGGTTTTCTAACAAAGAGGACCGGGCTTCGTGTTTGGCCATTTTCGGTGCCGGCGAGATCGAAGGCCTTTTGGAGGGGAATCTCGGAGGAACAGAGTTTGCAGGGAGGGGATCGCAGGGACGATCGTTTTCTTATTGCCTTGCCCGGCCGCTTGGAAAAGATCACCGAGCCATGAGTAAAAGTGCCTCGAAAAAATTTGCCGCCTACCCGCGACTGAATCCGCTTGGAATCGGAAAGAATATTTCCGCGGCGGATCTGATCGATCAGGCCTTTCTTGCCTACAATGGCGGGCGTCTGAGGGAAGCCGCTAAACTACTGACGGAAAAGATGCTGCCGAACGAGGGATTCATCGGCGCGAGTTTGACCGGGGCGCTCACGCCCGCCGGCCTGGGAAAATCCTGTCTCATCCCGCTGATGAAGGCCGGTTTTATCGATTGGATCGTTTCCACCGGGGCGAACCTGTACCACGATCTGCATTACGGCCTTGATATGGAATTATACGCCGGGTCGCCATTCCTCGATGACGTGGCCTTGCATCGCGATGGCGTGATACGTATTTACGACATTCTTTTTGATTACAATGTGCTGCTTGATACGGACGCCTTTGTGCGGGAAGTCATAAGCGGTCCGGAATTTCAGCGGATCATGGGCACGGATGAATTCCACTTTCTTCTGGGGAAATATGTTTCCGAACGTGGCAAAAAATTGAAGCTAAAGGATACCTCGGTGCTGGCCACCGCCTATGAATTGGGAATTCCGATCTTCACGAGCAGCCCGGGTGACAGTTCGATCGGCATGAACGTGGCGGCGATGGCGATGCGTTATTCGAAACTGCTCTTCGATGTAAATCGAGATGTGAATCAGACCGCCGCGATTGTCTATGAGGCGAAATCGAGCGGGCGCACTTCGTCTGTTTTCATTTTAGGCGGCGGTTCGCCGAAGAATTTCATCCTGCAAACCGAACCGCAAATTCAGGAAGTCCTGGGCATCGCGGAAAACGGACACGATTATTTTCTCCAATGCACCGACGCCCGTCCCGACACCGGTGGCCTGAGCGGCGCGACTCCGGCGGAGGCCGTGAGTTGGGGAAAGGTCGATCCCAGCACGTTACCCGACTGTGTGGTAGCTTACGTCGATTCGACCATCTCCCTTCCGTTGCTCACTGCCTATACTTTGAGCCGCCACAAACCGCGCGAACACAAGCGGCTTTACAACCGCCGCGATGAATTGCTGAACAATGTGCGTGCGAAATATCTCAAGACCGGAACCGTGACAAAAATCCTAACCAGTCGGAAGGTGGCCAAGCGTTCGAGTACTGTTGGCATCAATAAAACACAGGATCGCGACCGTTGACCCATTGTGCTATGACGTTTGTCGTGAAAGCGTTTATTGGAGGTGCCTTTCGGTTTGCTGGCTTCTGCGGCCTTTCTTTTCTGATTGGCCTCGCCGCGGTTCCGTCGGGCAACGCCCAAACGCCCGCCCCCATTTTCAAGAGGATCGATCTTCTCACCAACCGCGATATTTCGCTCACCGTCACGGGTAAAACGGGGCTGCCGCATCGCCTGGAATTCTCGACCAACCTGGTTGAATGGCAGAATTGGACGACCTTCGTCGTGCCTCCTTCAGGCTCCCTCCAGCAAACCGACACCGCCGCCGCGTTTTTGCCGGGACGTTATTTTCGCCTCTCGCAGCGCGCTGAAACAAACCTTCTCACCGGCGATCACATCCAGACCGGCGACGGCGACCTCGTCATTCACCCGGTTAATCACGCCTCGTTCGTTATGCAATGGAAGGACCTGGTGATTTATAACGATCCGGTCGGCGGCGCCGCTCCTTACAAGGGATTGCCTCGGCCCGACTTGATCCTGGTCAGTCATGATCACGGCGACCATTTCGACTCAAATACGC
>DASYTB010000488.1:0-10082 GCA_036002705.1 Verrucomicrobiia bacterium | reverse complement strand
GCGAAATCGGCCGAATATCGGGAATTGGTGAAGCATATTGGGTGATTCGACGGTTCAGTTTCGGTCGGTTGGGGGGGCGAAGCTTTGCCGAGCCCATTCACCATTGAGCCATACCGCAAGAAACCTCGGAGCCTCGCCCACGAAACTCGACTGAGGTGGTCCGATATTGACGTTTCTTCCTTTGTTTCGCCATACTCAGACAATCCAAATGCCATGCCGCGCCCAGCCCGGCCGGGGATACAACTGTTGGGACATCGAAGCGCACTGCGTGAGCGCCAATGTAAGCGGAGCCTGTTTATGCAAAACCAACCGGGGCTATCTGAACACGACAATCCTCGAAAGATCGGGTCTGGTTCCTCCACTCTTACCCGCCGACGGTTCCTGGCGAGCAGCGGCGCGGCGGCGTCCGCATTCACGATCGTTCCGCGCCATGTGCTCGGGGGAGCGGGGTATGTCGCGCCGAGTGAGAAGATCACCCTCGCCTGCATCGGTTTCGGAACGCAGGCCATCCGGGAAATCGGCGGGATTCTTTCGCGTCCGGAGGTGCAGATTGTCGCGGTGTGTGACGTCGAAAAAGACGGACGCCATTATCTCGAATGGAGTCGGAATGAGATTCGCGCCACCATTCGACGGCTGATCCAGGAGCCAACCTGGAGAGAAGGCTCGGATGATACGCCCGGCGGGCGCGACGTAGGAAAAGAAGTTGTGGAAAGGTATTACGCGAAGCAGCGCGGGAACGACCAATTCAGAGGGTGCGCCACCTACGCGGATTTTCGGGAACTATTGGAAAAAGAAAAGGATGTGACGGCCGTGAAGATAATGACGCCGGACCACACTCATGCCACGGTTGCCCTCGCCGCCCTCAAAAAAGGGAAAAACGTCATCGTCCATAAGCCTCTCGCGAATCGGCTTCTCGAAGCGAGAGCGGTGATCGACGCCGCACGAGCGGGCCAAATCCGCACCCACTTCATGCCCGCGAGCGAAGGAGCCAACCAGAAACTCGCGGTTGAGATGATCAAGAATGGCGCGATTGGAACCCTTCGCGAGATCCACAATTGGTCCATGCGCCCGATGTGGCCGCAATTTTCCACGCTGCCCATCGACACTCCTCCAATTCCGTCCGGCTTTGATTGGACGCTCTGGCTTGGTCCATCGCTGGACCGTCCCTACCACCCGAATTACACGCACACCAGTTTTCGCGGCTGGTATGAATTCGGCGGCGGTTCCATCGCCGACATGGGCCATTACAGCCTCTGGCCGATCTTTCAACTTCTCGAACTGGATTCTCCAGTCAGCGTCGAATCCACGCCCAGCCACATTTGCCGCGTGTCGGACGATCATATCTGTGAGCGGATCAACAATGACTACTCGTTCCCGGCGGCATGCACGATTCGGATGAGATTCGCGGCCAAAGGCGATCGTCCGGCGCTCGACATTTTCTGGTATGACGGAGGCATCAAACCAGCCGTTCCGGGGGAACTCATCGCCGAGGACAAGGAACTTTCGGAGGAAGGCATGCTCTTCGTGGGAGACAAAGGAAAGATCCTCGGCGGGTTTCGGGGCGAAAATCCGCAACTGATCCCATCCGAGAAAATGTGGGCTTACCGGCAGGAGAAGCATTTGCCCGACGCGTCGGCGGCTCGCGACCCCAACGCGGCCAGGCAGGCTCGCGATGCCGCGTGGGTCGCGGCGTTTCGGGGGGGGTCCGCGAGCTACGGCGATTTTCAGTTGGCGGGTCCAATCTCGGACGCAATGAACCTGGCCTCGATCTCTCTCAGGATGGGCGGGCGGCGAATTCTGTGGGATGGTGCGAGGGCGCGGATCACAAATATTCCCGAAGCGAATAAGTTTCTCACGCGCGACTATCGCTCGGGCTGGCAAATTTAAAGGAAACGCATATGACTCTAATCTCAAGACGACAATTTATGGAAAAAATGGCGATCAGTTCGAGTGCGGCCGGCGTGTTGGCGGCAAGCACCCTTAGCTCCAGCGCAACTCCGTTAGGGCTGCCGATTGGCAGCCAGACGTGGCCTATGCGTTCCATGCTCAAGGATTTCCCGGCATTTGCAAAAATGATCGCGGAAATCGGCGTGACGAGGCTCGAACTTTGTTCACCGATTGGATACGGCGCCGAATTTTCGTCGCTTGCCAACGCCAAAGAAGTGGCGCGCATTCTCGCCGATCACGGTCTCAAATCAGAGAGTTCCCATTTCACGATGCCCGAACTGCGAAATTCGCAGCAGAAGTCTATCGAGTGGGCGAAAGAAATCGGGATTACCCAAATCATCACGGCCACGCTCGGCGAAGGCAACGGCGGCGACCACCCCACGCTCGACCAGGTGAAAAAGGCCGCAGAGGAATACAATCGGATCGCCGCAGTGGCGGCCACGGCCGGGATGCAGCAGGGCCTGCATAACGAAGGTTTCGAACTCTCAATGGTTGATGGGAAAAGAACTTACGACCTGCTCTTTGATCTGCTCGACCCGAAACTGGTCAAGTTCCAGTTCCAAATGTCCACGGTCACGGCTGGATTCGTGGCGGCGGATTACTTCACCAAATACCCCGGCCGGTTCTTTTCGATGCACCTCCAGGATGTCGATCTGAAAGCCGCGCCGGTATCCACCAAAGGCGGCCCGAGCCTGCAGCGAGGGCGATACCCGCAGGTTCCGCTCGGCCAGGGCAGCATTGATTGGGTGAAGACGTTCACGGCGGCGAAGGTTGGCGGCGTGAAAAACTACTTCGTCGAACAATCGTGGGAGATGACGCAGCCGAGCGTTAAATATCTCAACACGTTGAATGTGTGAAGGGCGACCCTTAGCAGCTCTTTAAAAATACCCAAAACTTGTAGCGCAGGTTTCCCACCTGCTGTATCGCTGATTTCCAATCGGCGGGCAAAAATCCTTCATGCTCTCTTGCGAGTTTCGGCCGCACCCTTTGATCCGCTCCGCGGCTAAAGCTAAACACTCGGCACCCTGGAGGCTGAGACCGAGAACGCCTGAGTTCAGAGCTCGGGAGGAGCGGTTCAGTATATCCTTCTGACTTCGAAGGATTTCTCCCGAGGATTTGTTCGGAGCGTCTGGCAATGTCAACCGGAGAAGCGCTTCGTTATATTCGGATTGATGAATACAACATTTCTCTCCTGGCAGGGGTTCCAGCCCAATCAACTCAGGACGATTGAAATTGATCGCAACGAAGTGACTCTCGTGTATAATAACGAGTCGGAATTGGAGCTGGAGTTCGCCGACGAAGAGCAGTTGGACCGGTTTATCAGCCATCTGGTGATATCGTTGGTCAACCGGGACGCCCCGGAAGAGGTGAAATGGAATTAGAGGGTCAAGTCGGCAAAGTCGGCATTGAGGTGCGGATCGAAACGGTCGAGAAAACCGCTCTTACTTCAACCGCTTCTTCTTCGCCAGCCATCGGGACTCGACGGGCGCTTCAAAAAGAACCCGACGCAACTCCGGTCATGTATCAAACGTGGCGCGACTTGCTCTTTCTCCATTGGGAGTGGAACCCTGCGGAAATCCAGGCAACGCTTCCGCCGGGACTTTATGTCGATACCTTTGGCGAGAAAGCCTACGTTGCGGTGACGCCTTTCTTTATGGACGACGTGCGGGCGTCTTTCCTTCCGGAAATACCAGGCACGGCCAATTTTCTCGAGCTGAACGTTCGGACTTACGTCTATGACCGCAACGGCGTACCGGGCATATGGTTTTATTCGCTGGATTGCAATCAAGCCTTGGCGGTCGGATTGGCAAAGTTTTTTTATTCCCTGCCCTATCATGCCGCGCGCATGGAGGCACGAGAAGCCGCAGGGCTGATTGAATACACCTGCCAGCGACACGGGCAGGCGGAGTCCGCACGGTTCCACTACCGCAGGGAGGCCAAAGTGGTCGGCTCGCAAGCTGGATCACTGCCATTTTTCCTGTGCGAACGGTACCTGCTTTACGCGTATTCGGCGAAAACTCAGAAACTCTATTCAGCCCGGGTCTACCATGCGCCGTGGTCACTTTTCCAAGCTCACGCGGGAAAGTGTGACGAGACAATGCTCCGATTGAACAACCTTAATCCGCGCCTTCACCCCCCACATCATGCCTGGTTTGCTTCGCCGGTTCGCGTTAAAATCTACGCGCTGCAGGCAGCCCCTTAATCAACAAGTTTTTGGACCTTTTTGGGGAAAGGCATGCCCAACCTTTAGGGAAGGCTCGCGCACGCAAGGAATTATCGATGCAAGCGCCGGAGCGAATCCCGAAGCTGTTCTATCTCGGCCTCCGCTAAGTCCTTTTCGTGCTCGGCTCGCAACAGTTGCTCGGAGACATCTTCCAGGTCACGCAATACTCCTTCAAGGACTTCGCGGATTTGCTCCACCTCCGCTCGAGCCTGCTGGAGCAATGAACCTTTTTCGTCTGGACGCTCTCCTTCTCTTCGGCTCTCCCGAGTCTCCTCCGGTGGGTGTCCCCCGTGAGTCGGCGCGGCGCGATGCGCTGAATCATACCGAGGACGTTCTGGCGGGCGACTTTCGCTACGGCGACTGCGCCCCTGCATCCGGCGGTCGCGCAGTGGAAGCCCTCGCCCTCCCCGGCGCCGTCCACGCCCGCGCCCACGATCTCCTCCCTGGTCGCGCGGTTGTTCACGCCTGGCGCTCTCTCCCTCGCCGCTTACTTCCTGATGATGAGAGTCTTCCCCGGAAGGTTCACGCTCTCCATGATCCGCCGTTTCATCCTCGCGTCCAGGCTCGCGATTTTCGCGGGCGTGATCATGCCTCGCTTCGTCGGGCTCATGAAACTCGCGTTGCGGAGACTCTTCATGATGAGCTTCTTCCCCGCGTTCCGGCCGTTCCTGGTGAACCGGCGCTTCGCGTCGTTCGGGTTGCTCATGAGGGTCTTCCCTCCGTTCGTTTTCCACGCGCCGTACTCTGCCCATTCCACTATTCCCGGTCAACATGGAAGAAAGGCACACCATCCGCGGGGTGCGCGGGCTATTACTGGACGCGAAGCCAAATCGTCTTCAGGTAGGCCGGGTCCTCCCTGGTGATGGGAAAATCAATCGGCTGCGGGACGTAATGCCGCTGCACTTCACGGCGTCCACCGCAGGCAAGAGCGGCGCTGACCTGGTGGACGAATTTTTCGGGACTGAGCTTCGCCGCATTGCAGGAGGCGAAGAGCACCCCGTTCGTTTTCAGGAGCGGGAGCATTGTCGTTATCAGTCTTCCGTAATCACGTTCCGCCTGAAAAGCTCCTCCACCCTTCGCGTGCGAAAACGTTGGAGGATCCAGCAGGATCGCGTCGAACTGGCGTCCTTTCCTCGCAAGTCGCGGCGCCCAGTCAAAGACATCTCCATGAATAAAACCGTGGGCGGCGAGCTCGATGCCGTTTAACATGAAGTTCCGCTTGCCCCAATCAAGATACTTTCTCGAGAGGTCCAAGCTCGTCGTCCGCGCGCCGCCGAGCGCGGCACACACCGAAAAACCGCACGTGTACGCGAAACAGTTCAGGACTTCTTTTTCGTTCAGGCTGTCCGCGAACAGTTCAAAACCCGGCGCGATATAATTGCGCATTAGCCGCCGGCGGTTCTCCCGCTGGTCGAGAAAAAGGCCGGTCGAATATCCCTGCCGGAAACTGATCTCAAATCTTACTCCGTTCTCGGAGATCACAAAGTTATCTGGCGCCGACTCACCTTCCACCAGAACCGGAGCCGTTTCTGCCGGCGACGATTTCTGCAACGTGCGCTCCAGTGATTTATGATAAATCGCGGCTATCCCGGGAAACCTTCTCAGAGACAGAGCTGGCGATGGCTGCGGCGGACCGTCACGGCTCGAGAGCAGATACAATCCCCATTTATCGAGATAGAAATGCGGCAGACCATCGGCCGCTCCGTTGCTCAGCCGATAAGCACTCGTCGCAAGCGGGTCGATCACTGCGGCGCGGAGGAGCAGTGCTGGATTGGCAAAGAAATCAACTTCGCTCCTCAGGCTGATATTTTCGCCAGATGCGGGATGCGCGAAGGAAATCTCCCACGCATGCAAACAGAGGCGCGGGAACTCGCGGCCGCCGTAGAGAGCGTCTCCCAGGATCGATATGCCCTGCATTTGCGCCTGAACACGAATCTGATGAGTACGGCCGGTGCGCGGTTCCGCGAGCCAAACGTGGGCACCGCGATGTTCACCTTGATAACGAAAAGCGGTCTCAGCGAACTCGCCGCGGCGGACCGGCACGTACTTTTCGCCTTGCCGCATCAAGTGACACGCCACAGTGAACTCGCGCTGTTTCGGAGGTTGCCCGGTCAGGAAAACGTAACTCTTTTGGACTTTGCGGTCGGTGAATTGCCGGGTGAGCGAGGCATTCGCGATCTTCGTTTTCGCAAAAACCATCACTCCGGACGTTGCTTTATCGAGACGATGAATGATCGCCAGGCTGGCCCAGCGCGGTTCGCGGTTGCGCAACCAATCGTAGATACCTTCGCCCGCGTACGGGCTGGGAGAATGCGTATTGAGGCCCGCAGGCTTGTCCACGGCCAGGATGTGCTCATCCTCATGCAGCACGCAAGCTGGCGGGTCCGCGACTTTCATTTTCAAAGCGTGCATTTCTCGTTCTTGTATGAACGTTGTCATTTTCAATTGCCAATTATTTTCTTTTTCGATTCTCCACACCGGCTACAGTGGCGTTAAGCCCTATGAAAAAGCTGCTGTCTTGCGTCGTTTTCGCGTCCGCTTTCCTCAGCCCGAATATTTTCCCGGCTGGCGTGCCGGTCATCAATGACGTTGAGTGGCAACCGCTCAGCGCGCAAGTGAAACGCCTGGCTGAAGCCTTGAATTATCAAGGCGCCCCCATTTCCGGGTCGGATAAGCAAGCGATCGAGAACCTCCTGGCGAATCCCGGCGTAAATCCGGCCGCCCGCCTCCAGGAAATTCTTGATCCGTCCTGTTTGTTTTTTGTAAACATCAATCCCGAGTCGCGCGTGAAAGTCGCCCAGGGTGCTGTCGCCCCCGTGCTGGACGAACAAGGCTGGCGCGCGTTCCTGGTCAAGGTGCAGAACGAGGCGGGTGTGACCGCCGAGTTGCGCGGGATCAGCCCTCACGCGCAGTCGCTCTTTTCGGGCGGCGGCTACAGCAATCCTTCGGACAAGCAGATCACGCCGGATGAGCGGGTGGGCAATCTCGACCGCTGGATGGACCTGCAGATGTTCAATAGCCAACCGATGAACAAAAATCTGAGCGGGCTGCCTCTTGAATACCGGATCATCCAAATTTTCAGCCGCGACGCCGGCAAACGTGAAGCCAAGTTCATGTTCAACGTCGGCCAGGGGACTCAAGATATTGGTTTCCGCAACGAAGTGGATACTCTTTTCACCTGCCAGCCAGCCCATGAAATCACCTTGCGGGTGAAGGATGAACACGGCGAACCCACCACCGGCTCCTTTGTGATCGCGGATTCTCAAGGTCGCATCTACCCTTCGCAAGCCAAGCGCCTGGCGCCCGATTTTGGATTTCATCCGCAGATCTATCGCGCCGATGGCGAGAAAATGAAGCTGCCAGAAGGTTCGTACAAAATTACGTTCGCGCGCGGACCCGAATCTATCTCGGAAGTGCGCGACGTACATCTCGACGCCGATACGCGCGAACTTTCGTTCCAGGTAAAACGGTGGATCGATCCCGCGCAGCTCGGCTGGTGGAGCGGCGATCATCACATCCACGCCGCTGGTTGCGCGCACTATACCAAGCCGAGCGAAGGCGTTCATGCGCCCGATATGATGCGCCAATGCCTGGGAGAGGACTTGAAAGTCGGCGCGAATCTCACCTGGGGTCCTTGCTTCGATTACCAGAAACAATTCTTCACCGGGAAAATTGATAAGGTTTCACAATATCCATACCTCTTGCGCTACGATGTCGAAGTGTCCGGGTTTGGGTCTCATCAATCGGGCCATCTTTGCTTGCTGCGATTGCAGCAGGAAATCTATCCGGGTGGCGACTCCGACCAGCACTGGCCCACGGAATGCCTGAATACATTGCGTTGGGCAAAGAAGCAGGGCGCCGTCGTCGGTCCGGCTCATTCGGGTTGGGGTCTGGAGGTGAACTCGACCGAACTGCCGAACTACACGATTCCGCCTTTTAACGGCATCGGCGCCAACGAATACATCGTAGATGTTACGCATGAAATTCCCGGTCCGAACGGAAAGATGATGCGCGCGGTCGATTTCATCTCCACGGTGGATACACCCTATCCGTGGGAGTTGAACATTTGGTATCACACACTCAATGTCGGCTTTCGCACCCGCATCAGTGGCGAAACCGATTTTCCGTGCATCTACGGCGAACGGGTGGGCCTTGGGCGCTCCTACGTGAAGCTCGACGGCAAGCTCGATTATGATAATTGGTGCGAAAGCATCCGCCAGGGCCGCAATTACGTGAGTGACGGAAAAAGCCATATCTTCGATTTTACGGCGAATGATGTCCGCATGGGCGAGAAGGGCAGCGAGATAAAACTGAATGCTCCCGGACAGGTTCGTGTCTCGGCAAAAGTCGCCGCCCGCCTGAACGAGCAAGCCAATCCAGAATTGCAGCACCGGCGGTTCGATCAGAAGCCCTATTGGGATATTGAACGCGCTCGCATCGAAAACTCGCGCACCGTGCCCGTTGAATTGATCGTCAACGGCTATCCGGTGGCGAAAAAGGTCATTCAGGCCAACGGACAGATGCAGGATGTCTCTTTTGATGCGCCCATCGAAAAGAGCAGTTGGGTTGCGCTCCGCATTCTCCCTTCCTCGCACACGAATCCGATTTTTGTGCTGGTCAACGACAAGCCAATTCGCGCCTCCCGCCGCAGCGCCGAATGGTGCCTCAAGAGCGTGGATAAATGCTGGTCACAAAAGCAGCGTTTCATCAGGGAAGATGAACTCACGCAAGCCAAAAGCGATTACGATCATGCGCGAGAAGCCTACCGCAAGCTGGTTCAGGAATGCGCCGCGGATTAGAAGGACCAGATTCAGCCCGGCCCGGACGCGAAATCACCAGGAGCCATCAACGAGCATGGCGGTGATCCTCCGCGCGACATCTTCGGCCAGCAAGGGAGCGGCCTGGCGTTCTGCGGAGGATTGATCGGCGCTCACTCGAACCGTTGTGCGGCCCGTTACCGTCGCGCTTGCAAGGACCCGTCCGGTGGCGCGTTCAGTTGCGGTAAACTTCGTCACCAGAAAAATATCGTAATCGCGGACGGTGAGGACGTCGGTGGGCTGAAAACTCACTCCAACCCGGTTGTATTCGGTGATCGTGCCGTCCACGATGACGTCGGCGTCATTCTGCGTGGCCAGGCGATAAGTGCCGTCTCGCTGAATCCAGCGGCGTAAAGAGGTGGCCAGCGGCTCGGGCAGGCGCGGTTCGAAGGTTTGATTCCGAAACAGGTTTATCTGAACGGTGCGCGAACCAGCCGCCATCCCATTCGTCGGACCCAATTGGTAGCCGCAGCCGGACAAAAGAAAAAGCAGCAGGCAAGAAACGCTCAGCGCTGGCATGGCGCTAATTCTGCGCAGTCTGCCGCAAGGTATGCTTTTTGATTTCTTCAATCCGTCGCTTGGCCGCTTCGGCATATTTAGATTGAGGATCGCGAACTACCGCTTCGTTGTAATAGACCAGCGCGCCATCCCATTGCCTCTTCTTTTCATAGAATTGCGCCACGATCACGCTGCCACGCGCCTGCTCCGTGCGCAGCGAAGCGATTTTCTTTTGCGCTTCGGGAACCCGCGGGTCCTGCGGGTACAATGCGGTGAAATCCGTGAAGGTCGCAATGGCATGGCCGGCGATGCTTTGATCGTATTCCGCAGTTTTGGCCTGTTTCAGATAAGCGTCGCCCGCCTTGTACATCGCGTCGGCCGCGACCTGCTTCCGGTCGTGATAACGGTCCGCCGCCGTTTCATAAGCCTTGACCGCGCCCGTAAAGTCCTGCTGTTTTTCGCGAGCCGCGCCGATATTCATCTGAGCGTTCGGAGCGACCTCGCTGTAGGGACCGTTCTTCAACAGCTTGTTGTACATGTCCACGGTTTTATCCATGGAGGGGAAAAAGGGAATGTACCCAAAAAGTTTAAACCAC